>NZ_RZSF01000017.1:0-44188 GCF_004023325.1 Mesorhizobium sp. M1A.F.Ca.ET.072.01.1.1
GATCTTCATCGAGAAGGCCATGTTGTCGTAGACGGTCATATGCGGATAGAGCGCATAGGACTGGAACACCATGGCGATGCCCCGCTTCGAAGGCGGCACGTCGTTCACAACTTCGCCGTCGATCTGGAGCACGCCGGAGGTGATTTCCTCGAGACCGGCAATCGACCTCAGCAAGGTCGACTTGCCGCAGCCCGACGGCCCGACGAACACGATGAACTCGCCCGATTTGATGTCGAGGTCGATGCCGTGGAGAATGTTGAGGTTGCCGTATGATTTCTTCACCTGGTTCAGCGTGACATCGGCCATGGTTTCCTCTCCCAGTGATTGTCTGTTCTCAACTCAGTCGATCCGCCCGAACCAGGCGCCATAGCCGCCAAGGCGGATGGGCCCGGTGCCACCTTGTCCCGAAAAGCCGTGTCCCGGCAAGGTCTGCAGCGAGCCCTTGCCGAGATCGACTTCGGCCGGCTTGCTGCCGAGGTTGAAGACGCAGGCGATGCGCTCGTTGCCTTCGCGGCGCGTGAAGGCGACGGTGTCGCCATCGCTTTCGATGAAGTCGATGGCGCCCTTGCCCAGCGCCGGATGCTGACGCCGGAAGGCGAGAAAGCGCCGGTAGTGCTCGAGCAGCGAGCCCGGATCGCCCTGCTGCACATTCACGGCTTGCGCCAGATGCTTGCCCGGCACCGGCAGCCATGGCTTGGCGGTCGAGAAGCCGCCATTCTTGGCCGCTGCATCCCACACCATCGGCGTGCGGCAGCCGTCGCGGCCCTTGAATTCCGGCCAGAAACGGATGCCGTAGGGGTCTTGCAGGTCCTCGAAATTGAGTTCCGCCTCGCCGAGGCCGAGCTCTTCGCCCTGATAGATGCAGACCGAGCCGCGCAGCGACATCAACAGCGCCGAGATCACCTTGAGATAGGCGCTCGGATCGGCTTCGTTGGCGGCCCAGCGCGAGGCCACGCGCATCACGTCATGATTGGAGAACGCCCAGCAGGACCAGCCGTCTCTGGCGACCCGGCCGAAGGCCTCCAGCACCGCCCGCACCTTGGCGGCGCTGATCTTTTCCGGTGCCAGGAAGTCGAAGGAATAGCACATGTGAACGCGCTTGCCGTCGGCGGTGTAGGCGGCCACCACTTCCAGCCCGCGCTGCGAATCCCCGACCTCGCCGACGGCGGCCTGCGCCGGATATTCGTCGAGCAGCGCGCGGAAGCGCTCAAGGAAACCGAGATTCTCCGGCCGGCTCTTGTCGTAGATATGGTCCTGGTAATTGTAGGGGTTCACGGCCGGCGCCGTCTGGTCGTTGCGCTCTTCCGGCGGCAGCGGCGGGTTGTCCTCCAGCCCCAGGCTGTGGAAGTAGAAATTGATGGTGTCGAGGCGAAAGCCGTCGACGCCGCGCTCCAGCCAGAAGCGGGTGATGTTGAGCAGCGCGTCCTGGACCTCGGCGTTGTGGAAGTTGAGATCGGGCTGCTCGGCCAGGAAATTATGCATGTAATATTGCTGGCGGCTTGTATCCCATTGCCAGGCCGAGCCGCCGAAGATCGACAGCCAGTTGTTGGGCGGCGTGCCGTCGGGCTTGGCGTCCGCCCACACATACCAGTCGGCTTTCGGATTGGTCCGGCTGGAGCGGCTTTCCTTGAACCAGGGGTGGATGTCGGCGGTGTGCGACAGCACCTCGTCGATCATCACCTTGAGGCCTAGACGATGGGCTTCCGCCACCAGCGCGTCGAAGTCGGCCAGCGTGCCGAACATCGGATCGACGTCGCAATAGTCCGACACGTCGTAGCCGAAATCCTTCATCGGCGATTTGAAGAAGGGCGAGATCCAGATGGCGTCGACGCCGAGCGAGGCGATGTAGGGCAGCCGCCGGACAATGCCTTGCAGGTCGCCGATGCCGTCGCCGTTCGAGTCCTGATAAGAGCGCGGATAGATCTGGTAGATCACCGCGCCCCGCCACCAGTCGCGGTCGACGGCGGGGTCCGGTCTCGAACTCGTCTTCAAAGCCGATTGCATTGTCTCAACCTCCTTTCACCGAGCCGGCAAGCAGCCCGCGGACGAAATAGCGCTGCAGGGAGAAGAACACGACCAGCGGCACGATGATGGTGATGAAGGCCGATGTCGTGAGGATTTCCCAATTGCCGCCTCTCGAGCCGAGCAGCGCGTTGAGTTGCGCCGTCAGCACGATCTGGTCGGGCGCCGTGCCGAGGAAAACCATCGCCACCAACAGATCGTTCCACACCCACAGGAATTGAAAGATGGCGAAGGAGGCAAGCACCGGGAAGGACAGCGGCAGCACGATCTTGACGAAGATCTCGAAATCGCTGGCGCCGTCGATCCGTGCCGATTCCATGATCTCGCGCGGCAGGCCGGCGATATAGCTTCTGAGCAGGTAGATGGCGAAGGGCAGGCCGAAGCCGGTATGCGCCAGCCAGATGCCGAGATAGGTTTTCGACGGCACGCCGAAGAAGGTCCCGACGCCGTTGTAGAGCTTGAGCAGCGGGATCAGCGACATCTGCAGCGGCACCACGAGCAGGCCGATGATCACCGCAATCAGCAGCGCCCGTCCGGGAAAGCGCATCCAGGCCAACGCATAGGCGGCGAAGGCGGCGATCAGGATCGGGATCACGGTCGCCGGAATGGTCACGGTCAGCGAGTTCATGAAGGAGCGGCCGATACCTTGCGACAGAAGCACGTTCTCGTAGTTTTCCGTGGTGAATTTCGGCGGCGCCGAGGAGGCATAATAGACACGCTGGCCGCGATCGCCTTCGAAGGCCTTCGGCGAGGACAGCACGAACGTGCCGTCGGCGTTGACCTGCAGCGACACCCCGTCGCCGAGATCGGCAGCCGTGCCGGCCTTGTATTGTGTCGGCGCCGCCGCCTTGGTGCCGAAGGCGCTGATCGCGCGCCTGGCGCCGTCGCCGAAGATGTTGCCTTCGATGACGTATTTGCCGTCCTTCTGGGTTTGTGCGGACGCAGCCGGCAGACGCCCAGCCTCGGTCTGGCTGGAGCTTGAGAAGGAGTTCCACCAGCCCGACGCGATGATCTGGTCCTTGTCGCGCAGCGACGACACGAGGATGCCGAGTGTCGGGATGGTCCAGATGACGACGAAGACCAGCACGGCGAGATGAACGCCGAATCGGCCGACGAAGGACTTTCCGCGGGTCGCAGCCATCTCAGTGTCCTCCCGTCTCTTTGTTGGCCTGGCGAATGTTCCAGACCATGATCGGGATGACCGCGATCATGATGATGATGGCGATCGTGGCGCCACGGCCGAAATCGCCGCCGCCGCGGAACATCCAGTCGAACATCAGATTGGCGAGCACCTGGCTGTTCCATTGGCCGTTGGTCATGGTCAGCACGATGTCGAACACTTTCAGCACCAGGATGGTGATGGTGGTCCAGACAACTGCGATCGTCCCCCAGATCTGCGGCACCATGATCTTCCAGAAGATCTGGAACGGGTTGGCGCCGTCGATGACGGCCGCCTCCAGCGTCTCTTCCGGAATGCCGCGCAAGGCCGACGACAGGATCACCATGGCGAACCCTGTCTGGATCCAGATCAGGATCACCATCAGGAAGAAATTGTTCCAGAACGGCAGCGATATCCAGACCTGCGGCTGGCCGCCGAAATACTGGATGATGGCGTTGAGCAGGCCGATCTGCACCTGGCCCTCGCCGCGATACTCGTAAATGAATTTCCAGATCACGCTGGCGCCGACGAAAGAAATCGCCAGCGGCAGGAAGATAAGGCTCTTGGCGATCGTCCCCCACCAGATCTTGTCGGTGAGCACGGCGATGATCAGGCCGAGGAAGGTGCAGGCCGCCGGCACCACCGCCAGCCATAAGATGTTGTTGAAGATCGAGTTGCGGAAATCCTGGTCGCTGAACGCCCATTGGTAGTTGGCGAGGCCGACGAAGTGCTCGCCGCCGCGGTCGAGAAAAGAGAGCCGCAGCGTCTCGATCACCGGATAGATCAGATAGATGGTCAGGATGATCATCGCCGGCGCGACGAACAGCCATGGCCGCACCAGCCCTTGCCGGCGCAGATTGTCGACGGCGGCGCTGCCGGAGACGCCGCGCGACGGAAAGATCAGATCGAGCAGCTTGTTGGCGCCCCAGAAATACGCGACACAGCCGCCGACGCCGATGATGATGACGAATATGGCCGAGAAAATCTGAGCCGCCATGGGTCCCTCTCCCTGGGCATGACCGGCCGGCCAAGGCTCGGCCGCATGCACCGACTTTCAGTTATTCGGAACAGTCGAGACGCGAAGGCTTCCGGCGTGGGCTGCCGGTCGGACCCGGGCCGTAGCCCGGATCCGGTAGGAGGATGAGGAAGTCTCGGGTCGCGCGCGGCGGCCTACTTGATGGCATCCCAGCTCTTCTGGATATCGGCGGCGACGTCCTGGGCGGACTTGCCGCCGACCAGGTCGATCATGCCGGTCCAGAAGGAGCCTGCGCCGACCTTGCCGGGCATCAGGTCCGAGCCGTCGAAACGCACCGTGGTGGCCCCGACCAGGATCTCGCCCTGCTTCTTCAGCGCATCGCTGCCATAGGCGTCCTTGTTGGCTCCCTTGAAGGGCGTGACGAAGCTCTTCTGCGCCATCCACAATTCATGCGCGAGCGGCATCTCGAGGAACTTGATGAACTCACGCGAAGCCTTGGAATCCTTTGTGATCATCACCAGCGTTCCGGCCACTTCCAGCGGCGTGCCCAGTTCCGGCTTCGAGGCGTAGGGCGGGTAGGGGAAGAAGTCCGCATCCTGGCCGAGCTTCACATTCTCCGGGAAGAAGGAAGGAATGAACGATGCCTGATGGTGCATGTAGCACTTCGGCGGCACCGTAAAGAGGCCCTTTGGGCTGTCGCGGAAGTCGGTTGCCGCGACTGCCTTGGCACCGCCGTCGACCATCTTGTCGTCGGTTGCGATCTTGCCGAAGATATCGAGGGCGTTGACCACGGCCGGATCGGTGAAGGGAATCTCGTTCTTCACCCATTTGTCGTAGACTTCCGGCGGCTGGGTGCGCAGCATGATGTCCTCGACCCAGTCGGTCGCCGGCCAACCGGTGGCGCCGCCCGAACCCAGCCCGATGCACCAGGGCTTGCCGCCGTCGGCAATGATCTTCTTTTCGAGATCGGCCAGTTCCTCCTGGGTCTTCGGAACTTTGTAGCCGGCCTCCTCGAAATTATCTGGCGAGTACCAGACCAGACCTTTCACGTCGATCTTGTAGGGAAAGGCATAGAAGCCCGGCTTGCCGTCCTTGCCCGTATAGGTGCCGAGCTTGGCCCAGGAGTCGCCGGCGGCATAATTTTCCTTGATCCAGGCGGCGACGTCGTCGCCCAGCGGGGTCAGCACACCCTTGGAAGCGAGATCCTGGATCAGTCCCGGCTGTGGCAGGATGGCGATGTTGGGCGGGCTGCCGGCCTGTGTGTCGATAACGATCTGCTGCTCATAATTCTCCGACGAGGAGTATTTGACCTCTGCTCCCGTCGCCTCGGAGAAATAGTCGAGCACCGAACGCACGAGCGTCTCGTCCTCGCCGCGCCACGGACCGAAGATGGTCAGCGTTTCGCGCTTGAGGTCGACCTTCTTGAGATCGTCGTAATTCGCCCAATGAAACTTCGAATCCTCGCCCGGCTTGAATTTCAGTTCGGCATGTGCCGGCAGGCCAAGGGTGAGCGCAGCGAACGCAGCACCCAAGAGAAGCATTTTCTTCATGGCAGTCCTCCCAGTGTTGAGACAGTTCGGACGAAACCTCCATCTCGTCCGCCGACGCCCACGGAACTGTGACTCAGCGAGAAGGCAACCGCAACCTTTCGAAGAGTCTTCCAAAGCGCTTTGGCTACTCTGATCTCGCCATTGAATTGGGCGGAAGTCAAGAGGGCCGCCGTGCTAATCGATTTAAATCCGCCTGCGAGAAAGGAAAAAGTGCAATGCAGCAAGCTTTTTTGGCGCTGCAGCAGCAATTTGGGCTTCAAACTGCCTGTGGCCGCCCCTAAGGTCATAACGCTGGGCCATGGCGCCAGCGATCCTCGGATCGATTCAAATTGAAAGCGCTTTGAGGCTGGAGGCCTCGATGAACCTCAAGCAACTCTCGCACATGCTGTCGCTTTCGCAAACCACGGTAAGCCGGGCGCTGAACGGCTACCCGGAGGTCAGCGAGGAGACGCGGCGTCGCGTGATGGATGCCGCTAAGCGCCACGGCTACCGGCCGAACCCCAGCGCGCGGCGGCTGGCCACCGGCAAATCGGGAATGATCGGCTATGTGCTGCCGACCGGCAACGCCGTCGACATCGATCCGCATTTCGTCGAGTTTCTTTCGGGTCTCGGCGATTATGCCCGCTCGCAC
Organism: Mesorhizobium sp. M1A.F.Ca.ET.072.01.1.1; assembly: GCF_004023325.1. NCBI lineage: Bacteria > Pseudomonadati > Pseudomonadota > Alphaproteobacteria > Hyphomicrobiales > Phyllobacteriaceae > Mesorhizobium > Mesorhizobium sp. M1A.F.Ca.ET.072.01.1.1. Next base: position 6,339 of record NZ_RZSF01000017.1, read on the forward strand.
GAGCTCGATCTGGTGCTCTCGCCGGCCGATGCCGACGACCAGGAGACGACCTATCGGCGTATCGTCGCCAACCGGCAGGTCGACGCCGTCTACATTTCCTCGCCACGCCCCGCCGACCGGCGGCTGGCGCTGGTCAACACGCTGGGCATTCCCTTCATCGTCCATGGCCGCAGCGAGGGTTTTGAATTCGACTATCCCTATCTCGATATCGACAACGAGGGCGCCTTCCACGAAGCGGCCAGGCTTCTCGTCCAGCTCGGCCACAAGCGGCTGGCGCTGATCAACGGCGACGACCGCGAGACCTTCGCCATCCATCGCGAGCGCGGCGTGCGCCGGGCGCTTGCCGCCAGCGGACTGACACTGGGCGAGCGCCACATCTGTTCCACGACCATGACCGAGGAAAACGGCTATCGCGCCGCCCGCCGCCTGCTCGAAGAAAGCGGAGCCCCGACGGCGATCGTCTGCTCCAGTCTCATCATGGCGCTCGGTGTCGTCCGCGCCGTGCGCGATCTCGGCCTGACCATTCCGGGCGATCTGTCGCTGGTCGCCCATGACGACGTCTTCCCCTGGCTGCGGCCGGAGAATTTCCCGGTGCCGCTGTCGACGACGCGCTCCTCGATCCGCCTTGCCGGCGCGCGTGTTGCCGAGCGGTTGGCGGCGCGCATATCAGGGCTGGAAGAGGGCGCGCGCGGCGAGGTCTGGCCGGTCGATCTGGTCGTGCGGGGATCGGTGGCCGGCGCTCCGGTGTAGGTCAAACCTCAATTCTTCTGAAGCGACCGGGGGGTCGACCTTCAGAACGGACTGAATTCTCTGTCCAGCAGCCCCATAATGATGTCATCCTGCCAAGCCCCGCCGACGAATGCGGCTTCGCGCTCGCGCCCCTCCTCCACAAATCCGCACTTGCGATAGCAGGCGATCGCGCGGAAATTGCTCGATAAGACCCTTAGCGAAACTCGATGCAGGCCACGACCGAACGCATATTCGAGCACAAGCCTGATCGCTTCGGTACCATACCCCTTGCCTAGATATGCTTGGTCGTCGATGCCGATGGCCAAGGCTGCCCTCTTGTCCTGCCAATCTATGCTGTGCAGGCGGACATGGCCGACAAAGGAACCGGCATCAATGACCCAGGCACAGTTCTGTTGCTCGATGAAGCGAATGGCAGCCTCGGCTTCTCCTCGGGTAAAGGTTGTGTTTGGGCCGAATGTCCGACCATAGGCTTCAACGATCTCGCGATGCCGACCAAGCGCTAGCCGCGTTTCCACATCTTGGGGAATTGGTCTGCGAAGGATGAGGCGAGCGCCCCGAAGTTCGGGAAGATCGGCTATCATTTGTAGAAGCTAAGATGTTCGTGCCTATTTGTCGAACGGCCGACTCCGCTCATCGCGGTCATTTGCGATAGCCAATTGATTGAGTTGCAACAGAAAAGCATCGGGGCATGAGCCTCAAACACGAGACTCACTCCTTCGCCGCTGCGGCCGCCTTGATATCCAACAGCCCATAGCCGAAGTCATTGTCCCGCCCCTTCGGGCCGAGATCCTTGGCCGTGGCCGCCAGCGCCTTCTCGATCTCATCGGCCGAGCGGTCGGGCGCGGCATGGATCAGGTTGGCGATCGCGCCTGAGACGATCGCGGCGGCGAAGGAGGTGCCGGTCACCACGTCCGAGCCGGTGCCGCTCGACGCAACCATCTCAACGCCCGGCGCCGAGAGGAAGACATAGGCGCCGCGATTGGCTTGCGGCATCAGCCCGTCCTTGGCGTCGGTCGCGGTGACCGCGATGACCCCGTCGAAGGCTGCCGGATAGCCGTAAGGCGCTTTCGGCCCGTTGTTGCCGGCCGCTGCGACCAGCACCATGCCGAGCGCGCGCGCATTGCGGCAGGCGGTGCCGAGGAGGTCGTTCTTCGGCCCGACGAAGCTCATATTGATGATGCGCACGTCCTGTTCCGCCGCCCAGTCGAGCGCCGACAGGATGACATCCATACTCGACTTGCCGCCCTCGAAGGCCCGTGCGTGATAGATCTTGGCGCCCGGCGCGATGCCTTCCAGCGCGCCGACGCCGGCGATCAGCCCGTCGACGGAGGTGCCGTGGTCGCGCTTCTTGATCGGCACGTTCGGCATGGCGTCGAACTGGCCGGCGATCACGCCTTTCAGTGCTGGGTTGGTATCGTCGATGCCGGTGTCGATGACGGCAATGCGCACGTTCTCGCCGCTCGCCTGTTTCGAATCGAGCGCGATGCGCTCGAAGGCATAGTTCACGATGCCGGCGGCCTGCTGCAGCGAATAGATGTGGTTGGGCTCACGCCGCTGCGTACGCCCGTCGGCGGCAAGCTGCGCCAGCACGACGCCGACCGGCCGTCCGTCCGGAATGCCGTAGCGCACCAGCGTTGTGCCGAGCAGCCGCGACTGGCGCTGCGAGCGCACCTGCAGGCCCAAGGTGGTGGCGATCTGCTGCACCGCGCCGGCATCGCCGGCGACCGTCACCAGCACCTCGTCTGGCACGAACTCGCCACTGACCGCACGCGGCGGCGCGGCGAGATTGAGCCCGGTAGGCGGTGTGATGGGGCCGCTTGGCGGCGGGGCGGGCGCCGCTGTGCTTGTTGGACTCTTTGGAGGCGCCGGCTGCGTTGGCGCAGGCGTCGGCCGTGCAGGCGGATTCGGGAACAGGTCGACGATCAGCGCCGGCAGGAACACAGCGCCGCCGGCGGCATTGCCCGCGCCGGATTTCCCGCCCCCATTCTTGGCGCCGTCCTCGCAGTCAGCGCCGGCCGCCGTCGTGCGGTTGAGGCAGTCGATCTGCTTTTGCGAGAGGTTCGGATCGTTGGTCTGCGCAACGGCGGGAGCGCCTACAAATGTCGCCGCGAGGATTGCCGCATGAAGAACGACCGCCTTAGCCGCCATCGACCGGTTTCCTTCCCTGCGCCACAGCTTCCGCGAAAGGCTGGGCGGCAATAAGGCCGACCAGCTTGTCGTAGTCGGCCGCCGTGCTGGCCGGGATCGTCACGTGAAACACATCGTCGGCGGTCGGCCCGCCGGCGATCTTCAGCCCGTTCTGCCCAAGGAAGGCGGCGATGTCCGACATCTTGGCATCCGGCTTGAACTTGACCAGGGCAAAGGGCAGGTTTGCCAGATCATCCTGAGCGCCGGCGATTTCAAAGTCGTTGCCCTTGCCGCCCGGCCGCTCGAAAGACTGCGCCACGACCAGCGCAAGCAGCGCCGCGGCCGCCGTCCAGGCGACGCCCGAGGGGATCGCCGTGACCCGGCCGAAGACCTTCGCCAGCCATGACTGGCCGGCGGGCGCGCGCGCCGGACCGGCCTCGGCGTCGAGCGCCCTTGCAAAGCGGGAGAGCGCGTCGGCCGGCGGTCGGATCGCTTCGTTGGCGGCGGCGGTGCCGGAGAATTCGGCTTCCGCCTCGCCGAGCGCGGCCATCGCCGCAGGATCGGAGGCCAGCCATTCCTCGACGGCTTCGAGTTCTGCGCCTTCCAGCGAACCGTTGAGGTAGAACGGCAGCAGCGTCTCCATCTCGTCGCGGCGCGACATCTTTTCAGCGGCGCTCATGGCCACCCCCTGTCGTAACCGGCCGCCTTGAGGGCTTCGCCGAGTTTCTTGCGGGCGTAGAACATCCTGGTCTTGACGGTGGCAACCGGGATGTTGAGCACCTCGCCGATCTCGGTCACCGACTGGCCATGGTAATAGGCAAGGTCGACCACCGTGCGGTGTTCCTCCGGCAAGGCATCGACAAAGCGGCGCAAGGCGGCGGCCTTGTCTTCCTTCATGGTGACCACTTCCGGCGTGTCGGCGCTGTCGGGAACCTGCGCCGCGGCATCGTCGTCGATCCAGTCTTCCTTCTTCTTGCGCAGCAAGGACAGTGCCTTGAAGCGGGCGATGCCGAGCAGCCAGGTCGAGACTTCGGAGCGGCCTTCGAAGCTCGGCGCCTGGCGCCACAATTCGAGAAAGACCTCGTTGGTTATATCGTCGGCCATCATTTCCGATCCCGTCTGGCGCGCCACGAAACGGTAGATCCGCGCGTGGTGACGCATGAACAGGAGCCGCACGGCGGCCCGGTCGCCCTTCGCGACCCGGTCTACAAGCGCGCGATCGGTTTCGGTCGCCGCGTTCATGGCCGGTCGAGCCGCCTGGCTCCTCGTGGCTCTGTCGCTGGTCGGTCCAAAAAGGTTCATCCTCCGCCAAGGAATTTTCGGAAGCTAACCGAAGAAGATGAGCGTTGCCAGAGGTGGCGCCCCCTTCTCCCCTTGTGGGAGAAGGTGGATCGGCGCGGAGCGCCGAGACGGTTGAGGGGTGTTCCAGCGGAGTGAGACGTTGGCGTTCACTGGAACACCCGTCATCCGTCGCCTTTGGCGACACCTTCTCCCACAAGGGGAGAAGGGGAGCTAAATCAAGAACACCTTCCCCTTCATCGTCGCCGGTATGTCCACGCCGAGCCGGCTCAGCACCGTCGGCGCGAGCTGCAGCTGGTCGAGCAGCGCGTCGGCTTCGGGACCCTTCGCCGGCCCGAAATAGTAGAGCGCGAAATCCTGCATCTCGTCGTCATGCCCGCCGTGATGCCCGCGGTCCGTCTGGCCGTGATCGGCGGTGACGATAACTTCATAGCCGGCTTCGCGCCAACCGGGCAGGAAGGCGGCGAGCATACCGTCCATCGCGTAGCAGGCATGATCCATCTCGTGGCAGTCGTGGCCGAAGCGATGGCCCATCGAGTCCAGCGTGCAGCTGTGCAGGATGCCGTAGTCGATGCCGTGGCGGCGGGTAAGCATGGTCAATGTCGCGAAAAGGTCGACATCGCTCGGCGTCATCTGGTTCTTGAGATTGTAGCCGGTCATGGTGTGGAAGCGGCCATGCGTGATCGGCCCGCCAGGCTCGTCGAATTCCATGTCCTCGACCAGATCGAACGGATGGGAGCGGAAGAATTCCGACCAGTAGGAATGCGTCACCGCCCCGGTCCTGCCGCCGGCCTTGCTGACCTCCGAGAAGATATCGGGCTGCCTGACCCGGAACCGGTTCTCGTTGGAGAGGATGCCATGAACTTGCGGCGTGACCCCGGTATGGATCGAGGCGTAGCAGCAGGCCGAGGTTGACGGCAGCACGGAGCGCATTCTCCACACTTGCGCCTCACTCGATTGTACCCAGCCTTCGAGATTGCCCATGAGCCGGCGCCAGTTCCGGTAAGGCACGCCGTCAAGGATGATGAGCAGCAATTTGGATTTAAGCGCCAAGGGGAATTCCATGCGGTCTTGCGGGAGGATCAGCATCGAGGGCTTGACCGACCCGGCCAAGTCCCAGAAGCACAGAGAAGAGCAAGCCAGCTTAGTTGCCGGCGCTTTCCATGCGCCGGCCGGCGATCGCCTTCTCCAGCCAGCCGATCTCCATTTCGGGGACGGAGGACAATAGAAGGTCGGTATAGGCATCGAAGGGCGGCGCCAGCACCTTGCTCTTGGAGCCGTAGCGAACGACCTCGCCGCGATACATGACCGCGATCGAATCGGCGATCGACTTCACTGTCGCGAGGTCGTGGGTGATGAAGAGATAGGCCACTTTCTCGATCTGCTGCAGGTTGAGCAGCAGCTTGAGGATGCCGTGGGCGACCAGCGGATCGAGCGCCGAGGTCACCTCGTCGCAGATGATCAGCTTCGGCTTGGCGGCCAGCGAACGGGCGATGCAGACGCGCTGCTTCTGGCCGCCGGAAAGCTCGGCCGGATAGCGGTCGATGAAGCCCTTTCCCATCTCGATCTGGTCGAGCAGCTCGGCGACGCGCTTGTCGCGCTCGCGACCTCTTATGCCGAAATAGAACTCGAGCGGCCGGCCGATGATCGTGCCCACGGTCTGGCGCGGGTTCATCGCCACATCGGCCATCTGGTAGATCATCTGCAGCTGGCGCAGATCCTCCTTCGGCCTATCGGAGAGCCTGTTGCCAAGCGTGCGGCCGTCGAAGAAGACGCTGCCCTGCTCGGGCGGCAGGAGGCCGGTGATGGCGCGCGCCAGCGTCGATTTGCCGGAACCGCTCTCGCCGACGACGGCCAGCGTCTGGCCCGGGTAGATGTCGACCGAGACGTTCTTCAGCACCTTGATGTGGCCGCCGCCATAGGCGGCCGTCACGTTCTTCACCGACAGCATCGGTGCGGTGCCCGGCTGCTGTTCCTGGTGTTCGATCTCATGCACCGAGACCAGGGCGTTCGTGTATTCCTGGCGCGGCTCCTTGATGATCTGGCGGGTGCCGCCCCATTCGACCAGCCGGCCGTGACGCAGCACCATGATCTCGTCGGATACCTGTGCCACGACGGCTAGGTCATGGGTGATGTAAAGGGCCGCGACATGGGTGTCGCGGATGGCATCCTTGATCGCTGACAGCACGTCGATCTGTGTCGTCACGTCGAGCGCCGTGGTCGGCTCGTCGAAGACGATCAGGTCCGGTTCCGAGCAAAGCGCCATCGCCGTCATGACGCGCTGCAACTGGCCGCCGGAGACCTGGTGCGGGAAGCGCTCACCGATCGTTTCCGGATTGGGCAGGCTGAGCTTCTTGAACAGCGCGACGGCTCGCTTCTCGGCCTCGGCCCGGGTTGCCGTGCCGTGCAGAAGCGTCGCCTCCACCACCTGGTCCATCAGCCGGTGCGCCGGATTGAAGGCCGCCGCCGCCGACTGGGCGACATAGCACACTTCGCGGCCGCGCAGCTTGCGCAAGCCCTCCTTGCCGCCCTTCAGTATATCGCGGCCGTTGAGGATCACCTCGCCGCCCGTAATGCGCACGCCGCCCCGGCCATAACCCATGGAGGACAGGCCGATCGTCGACTTGCCGGCGCCGGATTCGCCGATCAAGCCGAGCACCTTGCCCTTCTCCAGCGTCAGCGAGACATCATGGACAAGGGTGATGGTCTTCGGCGCCTCGCCGGGCGGGTAGACGGTCGCCTCGATGCGCAGATTGCGGATGTCGAGGAGTCGGCCGGAGTTTGCTTTGCTGTCAGCCATCACCCGCGCCCTCCCTTCAGGCTGGTCGTGCGGTTGAGTACCCAGTCGGCGACAAGGTTGACCGAGATCGCCAGAGCCGCGATCGCCGCCGCCGGGATGAGCGCCGCCGGGATGCCGAAGACGATGCCGTCCTTGTTCTCCTTCACCATGCCGCCCCAGTCGGCGTCCGGCGGCTGCACGCCGAGGCCGAGGAAGGAGAGCGTCGACAGGAAAAGCACCGCATAGATGAAGCGCAGGCCGAGTTCCGAGACCAGGGGCGACAGCGCGTTCGGCAGAATCTCGCGGAAAATGATCCAGCCGCTGCCTTCGCCGCGCAGTTTCGCGGCCTCGACATAGTCCATGACGTTGATGTCGACTGCCACCGCGCGCGACAAGCGGTAGACACGGGTCGAATCGAGGATGCCCATCACCAGGATCAGCGTCACCAGGTTGGACGGCAGCACCGACAGGACGACCAGGCCCATGATCAGCGTCGGGATCGACATCAGCAGGTCGACGAGGCGCGACAGCATCGTGTCGAACCAGCCGCCGAACACCGCCGCCGAGAAGCCCAGAATGGCGCCGAGCGAAAAGGACAGCGCGGTGGCCAGCACGGCGATAAACAGCGTGATGCGGGCGCCATAGATCATGCGGGACAAGAGATCGCGGCCAAGATTGTCGGTGCCCAACAGGTGCACCGATGACATCGGTTCCCAAGGGACGTCGCTGACGATCTCGGCATTGCCGTGCGGGGCGATCCATGGCGCCAAGACCGCCGCCAGCACGAACAGCGTCGTCAGCACAATGCCGATCAGCGCCGCGACAGGAGTGCGTCTGATATCGAGCATACCCGCGCCCCCTACTTCGGATGCCTGAGCCGCGGATTGGCGACGATCGCCGCAATGTCCGCGATGATGTTGAGGGCGATATAGACGGCCGCAAAGATCAGGCCGACCGCTTGGACGACGGGAACGTCGCGCTTGGTGACGTGGTCGACGAGATATTGCCCCATGCCCGGATAGACGAAAATCACCTCGACCACGACGACGCCGACCACGAGATAGGCGAGGTTCAGCATGACGACATTGATGATCGGCGCGATCGCGTTCGGGAAGGCATGCTTGCGGATGACCGCGAAAGCCGAGAGCCCCTTGAGCTCCGCCGTCTCGACATAGGCCGATTGCATGACGTTGAGGATCGCCGCTCGCGTCATGCGCATCATGTGGGCCAGCACCACCAGCGTCAGCGCCGCCGCCGGCAGCGCGATCGCCTGCAAGCGCTCGCCTAACGACATTCCGTCATAGACGGTCGAGATGGCGGGAAACCATTGATGCTCGACCGCGAAGTAGAAGACCAGCAGGTAACCGATGAAGAATTCCGGGAACGAGGTCGAGGCGAGCGCCACGCCGGAGATCATCTTGTCGACCCAGCCATTGCGGTAGCGCACCGCGATCAGGCCAAGCGTGATCGCCAGCGGAATGGCAACGATTGCCGCCCAGAACGCCAGGAACAAGGTGTTCCACAGCCGTTCCTTGATCGATGTCGCTATGTCCTGGCCGCTCGACATCGCCGTGCCGAGATCGCCGGTGAGCACGCCGCCCAGCCAGTGGAAGTAGCGGATATAGGCAGGCTGATTGAGTCCGAGCTGTTCGCGCAGATTGGCGAGCGACTCCGGCGTCGCCGATTGTCCGAGGATGGCTTGGGCGACGTCGCCGGGCAGGATCTGCGTGCCGGCGAAGATCAGGACCGAAACGGCCAGCAGAAGGAGGATGCCCAGCGCAACGCGCTGGGCCACCAGTTTCACGACGGGTGAGGACATCTCCGCAAGGCCGGACCTTAGGCTTCCATCCAGCACTTCGCCAAGGCGTAGCCGTTCATCAGCTCCTGATGCGGATCGTCCACCCAGCCACCGACCTTGGGACCAGTTGCGTCGATGAACTGGTTGAACATCGGCAGGATCAAGCCGCCCTCGTCACGCACCATCACAGCCATGTCATGGTACATCTGCTTGCGCTTGGCCTCGTCGAGCTCGGCGCGCGCCGCCAGCACCATCTTGTCGAAGTCCGGCCGCTTGAACCGCGTGTCGTTCCAGTCGGCGCTCGACAGGTAGGCGGTCGAGTACATTTGGTCCTGCGTCGAGCGGCCGCCCCAATAGGAAGCGCAGAAGGGCTGCTTGTTCCAGACTTCGTTCCAGTAGCCGTCGCCGGGTTCGCGTTTGATTTCCAGCTTGATGCCGGCCTTGGCCGCGCTCTGCTGATAGAGCTGCGCGGCATCAACCGCGCCGGGGAAGGCGACGTCCGACGTCCTGAGCAGCACGGCGCCGTCGTGACCCGACTTCTTGTAGTGGAACTTGGCCTTGTCGGGATCGTATTTGCGCTGCTCGATCTCGGTGAACAGCGGATAGGAGGCGTTGATCGGGAAGTCGTTGCCGAGCGAGCCGTAGCCGCGCAGCACCTTGTTCAGCATCTCTTCGCGGTTGATCGCCAGCTTCAGCGCCATCCTGAGGTCGTTGTTGTCGAACGGCGCCGTGTTGCAATGCATGATGAACACGTAGTGGCCGGGACCGGAGTGGTTGCGGATGGTGACGCCCCGCACGCGCTTGATCAGGTCGACGATCTTCGGCTCGACGCGGTTGATCATGTTGACCTGACCGCCCTGCAGGGCCGCCGTGCGCGCCGTCGCGTCGTTGATGACGACGACTTCGACCTGGTCGGCATGGCCCATCTTGTCGCCCTGCCAGTAGTTGGCGAAGCGTTCGCCGACATGGCGCACGCCGGGCTCGTTGACCTTGACCTTGTAAGGGCCGGCGCTGATGCCGGCATCGGGTTTGTCCTTGCCGCCATTCGGCTGGACGATCAGGTGATAGTCGCTGAGCAGATAGGGAAGGTCGGCGTTGGCTTCCTTCAGGGTCAGCACCACTTCCTTGCCGTTGGCCTTGATGGTCTCGATGCCCTTCATGTAGCCGAGCGCGCCGGACTTCGACTTCTCGTCCGAATGGCGCTCGAGCGTGGCTGCCACGTCCTGGGCGGTCACCGTCTTGCCGTTGTGGAATTCGATGCCGTCGCGGATCTTCAGCGTCCAGACCTTGGCGTCGTCGGAAGAGCCGATTTCCTCGGCGATGCGGTTCTCGAGCTTGCCGTCGGGCGACAGCTCGACGATCATTTCGCCCCAGCACTTGCCGAAGGCGAAGGGCACCTGGGTCATCATCAGCGCGGGGTCGAGGCTGTTGGTGGATTCACCGCCGACCAGGCCGGCCTTCAACGTGCCGCCCTTGACGGGGCCGGCAGCCCGGGCAGCGCTCGAAAGCAGCGAGTTGGCGAAGGGCGCGGTGACGCCGAGCGCGGCGGCGCGGCCAAGGAAGTCGCGGCGGCTGAGCTTTCCGGCAGCGACGCGCCGGCTGAGATAGTCGAGTTCGTTTGTCATTACGGGTTCCTCACTCTGATGGTACGACCATGTGGTCGGTTCTTGTTCTTGTGAGGGATAATGAGCGCAACGGAAAGCTGTAAGCAAGACCGAATGCGACATGCCGTGGCGTAAATGGCGCGTCGCATTTGGACCAATCTTGTCAGCGCTCACACGAGAGCGCGGGGAATCGTCTGTTTGAAATCGCGCTCGAACACCAGTTTTTCGCCCTCATAGGCCTCGATTCTGGCGCTGAGGATGAAGTCTTGCGCGTCCGAGCGCATCTCGGCGAAGGTCTCGGTCCGCACCGACCATTCATTTCGCGACAATGTCTGCGTCCAATGCGTGCTGCCCGTCGCCGACAGCGGATCGTCGGGTTGGATCGCCCATGTCTCCCCGACCATGCTGCCGTGGACCAGCCCGTGCTCCAGGTCGCGCACCTCGCCGAAATCGTCCGTTACGGCAAGCGTGACGACGCCGGTCTTTTCGTTGCGGTGGATATGCCGTTCGGAATTGGTCGGCCTGATCGTCTCGGTCGCCCAGGGCGTAGCCCCTTCCGGTTCGGGAAACGAGAGCTCGTCGGCCGTCGCCGGCGGACGCAGCGGCAGCTTGAGCGTCGCTGCCGACAGTTCGAGCGTCGCCGGCTCCGGCGAAGGCCAGATCATCGGCCAGTAGGCGGTCGAGACGGCGACCCGCAGGCGGTGCCCGGCCGGCACCCGGTAGGCGCACTGATCGAGCACGACGCGTGCCGAGACCGTCTCGCCTGGCACCAGCGCTTCCGGGAACTCGTGCGAGTTGCGGTGGGTGAGGTTGAGCACGCCATAGGAGATCAGCTCCGAGGCGCCGTCCGGATGCACGTCACAGAGACGCACCGCGATGTTGGCCTGGCGGCGGTCCGAGGCAACCCGTACTTCGACTTCCGGCGCGCCGACGATGTCGATCGCCTCCTCGAGTTCGACCTGGTCGAAGCATACCGAAAGCGCGTCGTCGGGGCGCTGGTCGCCCGGCAGTTCCGGACCGAAGGTGAAGGGAAAATACTCGCCGCCCGCAAGCCCGCAACTTTGCGGCGAGGCGACGATTGCCGGTCCGGCGCCTTCGGCAATGAGCTCGGTTGCCTTGACCTTGATGTCGGGCGAGGGCCATTGCTGTTCCGCAACCCAGCGGCCTGACCGTTCGGGATGCCAGCGGGCCGGACGCACGCTGTCCATCACATAGGCGCGGTAGTCCGGGTCGGCCTCGACGCCGGTCGCCGCGCCCTTCAGCCAGCGGTCCCACCAGCGCAGCGCCTCCTGCAGGAAGCCGATGGCCGGATTGGGTGCCGCGTAATGCGGATATTTGTGGATCCAGGGGCCGACGATGCCCTTCACCGGCGCCTGGATGTTGGTGACCAGATTGGAGATCGTGTTGCGGTAGCCGTCATGCCAACCGCCGATCGACAGCACTGCCGCCGTAACGGCTGAAAAGTCCTCGCAGATCGAGCCGCGTTTCCAGTAAGCATCGCGATGCTGGTGGCTGAGCCACAGCGGCGCGAGAAAGGGCTGGTTCTCCAGCCGGCTCAGCCACAGATCGCGCCAGCGGTTGCCGCCGGCGATTTCCGGATCCGGCGGCCGCGACGAGTAGGAGAGCATCGTCGAGGCCCAGCCGAAATTCTCGAGCAGCAGGCAGCCGCCCTTGTAGTGGATGTCGTCGGCATAGCGGTCGACAGTCGGGCACAGGCTGATCACCGCCTTCAGCGCCGGCGGCTGCTTTGCCGCGACCTGCAGGCAGTTGAAGCCGCCCCAGGATATGCCCATCATGCCGACATTGCCGTTGCACCAGGGCTGCGCGGCCGCCCAGGCGATGACGTCGCAGGCATCCTGCAATTCCTGCTCGGAATATTCGTCGTCCATCAGCCCTTCGGAATCGCCGTTGCCGCGCATGTCGACGCGGATCGAGGCATAGCCGTGTCCGGCGAAATAGGGATGCGTCAGCTGATCGCGGAAGATGGTGCCGTCGCGCTTGCGGTAGGGCAAATGCTCGAGGACCGCCGGCACCGGGTTGTCGCCGGCATCCTCAGGCATCCATATGCGCGCCGACAGCCGGCAGCCATCCGGCATGACGATGCCCATATCGGGAAATTCGACGACCTTGCGAGGGAATTCTGTGACGGTTTTCATGAAAGGCACATGATGGAACCGTCGCCGAGGCGTCGTGGGCCAGCCGGCGAAATCGGCTGGTCAATAAGCGTCAGTTCAAAGCGTCAGTTCAGCGGAATGTCGTTGTCGGCCTTGCTCGCCTGGTATGTGCCGGACAGCGCGTCATAGCGTGCGGAGATCTTGGCAATGCGCGCCTCCAGCCGCCTGCGTTCCGCCTCGGGCAAAGCGCGCACCAGCCGGCGTATGGAAAAGCTCTTCCAATAGGCGTTCTCGGCGTTGTAGCCGCCGGGATCGAGTGTGAAGACCTCCTTCAGGATCTTCAGGTCATGCGGGATGGCGAAGCTGTCGCGCGAGTCCTCGTGGCTGAAGAGGTAGTAGAAATTGTCGAAGCCGGTCCAGGTGATTGCCGACAGGCACAGGGAGCAGGGCTCGTGCGTGGCCAGGAACAGCGCATCCCTGGTGTCGACGCGCTGGGCCCTGGGCATTTCGTAAAATCGCTTCAGGCAGTGCATCTCGCCATGCCAGAGCGGATTTTCGATTTCGTTGTTGGTTTCGGCGAGCACCAGCGAGCGGTCGTCTTTCCGCAGGATGGCGGCGCCGAAGAGTTTGTTGCCATGGGCAACGCCTTCAGCGGTCTTCGGCACGATATCGTGCTCGATAACGTCGAGCAGGCGGTCGATCAGCGAAATGTCTGTCATCGGGAAAAACTGGCAGCTTTCAGGGAAGATGGATCTCGTAAGGGTGCGAGAAATGGCACTCTTCGAGGTTGGCGCCGTCGCCGCCACGGTCGACGATGAGGAAGTCCTGTTCCTCGCCGATCGGCGTTAGCACGCCGTGCCAGAGGTTGCGCCGGTAGTTGATGCCCTGCCCGGGCGCGGTGATGAAGGCGTGCGGCTCGCCTGGGCCGTCCAGAGTGTCATGGCAGACGACAACCAGAAAGGGCCGCGGCGACAGCGGAATGAAAGCCTGGCTGCCGAGCGGATGGCGCTCGACCATGGTCAGTTTCAGCGGCATCTCGTAGGGGGTGCCGCGCACCATCGAGATCAGCACCTTGGCATTCGGGCCGGTGGCCTCGGCGGTGGCGAGATCGTGGTAGCGCATCGCCTTGCCGCCATTGATCGGGTAGCGGTTCTCGCCGCCCATATCGATCACGTCGCCAAACGGCGCGAAGTTTTCGCGTGTCAGCGGCTGGGCCACGATTTGGGTCACCGCGCGCGAGCCCCAAGGGCGCCGCCAAGCTTGGCGTGCCGGTTGACGTCCTTGTAGAGCAGGTAGCGGAAATTCCCGGGACCGCCGGCGTAGCAGGCTTGCGGGCAGAAGGCGCGCAGCCACATGAAGTCGCCGGCCTCGACCTCGACCCAATCCTGATTGAGGCGATAGACTGCCTTGCCTTCGAGTACATAGAGCCCATGCTCCATGACATGGGTCTCGGCGAAGGGAATGACCGCGCCGGGCTTGAGCGTGACGATGGTGACATGCATATCGTGGCGCATGTCGGCCGGGTCGACGAAGCGCGTCGTCGCCCAGTGGCCTCCCGTGCCGGGCATCGGGCTCGGCTCGACCTCCTTGTCGCTGCTGAAGAAGGCTTCCGGAACGTCGAGGCCGTCGACCCCCTCATAGGCCTTGCGGACCCAGTGGAAGCGGACCGCACCGCTGCTCTCATTGCGCACCGTCCAGCCGCTGCCCGGCGGCAGGAAGGCGAAGCCGCCTGGGCGAAGCACATGGTTCTTGCCGGCAAGCGAGACCGTAAGCTCGCCCTCGACCACGAACAGCACGCCCTCGGCTTCGGGGTCGAGCTCAGGCCGGTCGCTGCCGCCGCCGGGCAGGACCTCGACGATGTACTGCGAAAAGGTCTCGGCGAAGCCCGAAAGCGGTCTTGCGATGATCCAGGCCCTTGTCTTGTCCCAGAACGGCAGCGGGCTGGTGACGATGTCCTGCATCACGCCCTTGGGGATCACCGCATAAGCTTCGGTGAAGACGGCGCGGCCGGTCAACAGCTCGTGCTGACCGGGATGGCCGCCATGCGGCGCGTAATAGGTTCGCTCGGCCATGTTCATCTTGTCCATGTGTTGAAGCCTATTTTGGAAGCATGTCTTTGAGCCGAAGCAGCGCGATGCGCTCGACTTGTTTGCACGCGGTGTCGAATTCATTGCTGCGGCTGTTGCCGATGCGAGCCTCGAACTCCGCCAGGATCTGGTCCTTCGTCTTGCCCTTGACCGCGATGATGAAGGGAAAGCCGAAGGTCGTGACATAGGCGGCGTTGAGCTTCGAAAACAGCTCGCGCTCCTTGTCGGTCAGCGCGTCGAGCCCGGCGGAGGCCTGTTCTTTGGCTGATTCCGCCGTCAGCCGCTTGGCCGCCGCCAGCTTGCCGGCAAGGTCGGGATGGGCGTTGAGCACGGAAAGCCGCTCGGCCTCGGTCGCCGCGCGGAAGACGCGGCAGAGCGCGTTGTGCAGGCCGCCGGCGCTGTCATGGGCCGGGCCGAGCTCCAGTTCGTAGGCCCGCTCGGCGATCCACGGCGAATGCTCGAACACCCCGCCGAAGGCATGCACGAATTCCTCGAATTCCATCCGGGACGGGCGCAGCGCCGGCGCCTGGTAGGGGTGCGTCTCGCGCCAGTGTTTTGCGATATCGATGCGCCGGGTCAACCACACCCTGTCATGCGACTTCACATAGTCGACGAAGCGCGTCAGCGCCGCCACGCGGCCCGGACGGCCGATCAGCCGGCAATGCAGGCCGATGTTCATCATGCGCGGCCGCCCCGCCTTGCCCTCCGCATAGAGCGTGTCGAAACTGTCCTTCAGATAGGCGAAGAACTGGTCGCCCGAATTGAAGCCCTGCGGCGTGGCGAAGCGCATGTCGTTGGCGTCGAGCGTATAGGGGATGATGAGCTGCGGCTTCTCCAAACCATCCCGGTCGAACCAGTAGGGCAATTCGTCGTCATAGGTGTCGGAGACGTAATCGAAGCCGCCTTCCTCGGCGACGAGTCGCACCGTGTTGACGGAAGTGCGGCCGGTGTACCAGCCGGTCGGCCGCGCGCCGGTCACTTCGTAATGCAGACGGATCGTCTCTTCGAGGTCGCGTCGCTCGTCCTCCGCGCTATGGTCGCGGTAGTCGATCCATTTCAGCCCGTGCGAGGCGATCTCCCAGCCGGCCTCCTGCATCGCCGCGACCTGATCGGGGGAGCGTGCCAGCGCCGTGGCGACGCCGTAGCAGGTCACCGGCACCTCAGCTTGCGTGAACAGCCGGTAGAGCCGCCAGAAGCCGGCGCGGGCGCCGTATTCATAGATCGATTCCATGTTCCAATGGCGCTGGCCGAGCCAGGGGGCGGCGCCGACAATCTCGGATAGGAAGGCTTCGGAAGCCTTGTCGCCGTGCAGCACGCAGTTCTCGCCGCCTTCCTCGTAATTGACGACGAACTGCACCGCGACATAGGCGCCGCCGGGCCATTTCGGGTCCGGCGGATTGGCTCCGTAACCGCGCATGTCCCGTTCGTAACGCATGATCGCTCCTGCCCGAATGTTGAGATGAAGATATCGAAAGGAGTGCTCGTGCATTCCCCCGAAAATTTTTGAAAGTGCTTTTTGCCGCACTCCGCTCGACCGGGGCTTATGCATCGCCTTTAATTGGCGCACAATTGACCTGAAAACGTTCGACTACTTGGGATGGGAGGCGGCCAGTGGCAGAAACGTCGAAAGCCGATGGCGGGCGTCTGACGACCCATGTCCTCGATACCGCGACCGGCAGGCCGGCAAAGGGCCTTTCGATCGGGCTTTTCCGCCTCGAAGGCCAGGCCCGCACGCATTTGAAGACCGTCACCACCAATGATGACGGCCGCTGCGACGCGCCGTTGCTTGCCGGCGCCGACTTCCGCACCGGCGAGTACGAGCTGGTCTTCGCTGCCGGCGATTATCTGCGCGGGCAGGGCGCCAGCCTGCCGGAGCCGGCTTTCCTCGACACCGTGCCGATCCGCTTCGGCATGGCGGAGGAGCGGCATTATCATGTGCCGCTCTTGATCTCGCCGTACGGCTACTCGACCTATCGCGGGAGCTGAGACATGGCCGACAAGACCCGTAACCAGATACGCTTCATCCTGAACGGCGCCGATGTCGCGCTGAACGACATCGCCCCCGACGCGACCCTGCTCGACTGGCTGCGGTTGAACCGCTCGCTGCGCGGCACCAAGGAAGGCTGTGCCGAGGGCGATTGCGGCGCCTGCACGGTGCTGGTCGGCAAGCTCTCGGTCGAGGGCCTGGTCTATGAAAGCGTCAATGCCTGCATCCGCTTCATGGGCTCGCTCGACGGCACCCATGTCGTCACCGTCGAGCATCTGCGCGGCAATGGCGAACATCTTCACCCCGTGCAGCAGGCGATGGTCGATTTCCATGGCTCGCAATGCGGTTTCTGCACGCCTGGCTTCGTCATGTCGCTCTATGCGCTGTGGATGAAGACGCCCAACCCGTCCGACACGGCGATCGAAAAGGCGCTGCAGGGCAATCTCTGCCGCTGTACCGGCTACGAGGCGATCATGCGCGCCGCGCGCGCCATATCAAGCTACGGCAAGGCGGCGAAGGACCCGCTGGCAGTGGAGCGCAAGGATATCACTGCACGGCTGGGAGCGCTGCGCGACGGCGCCAGGGTCGAGGTCGGTTCGGGTAAGGAGCGGCTGATCGTGCCGGCTGACGTCGACGATTTCGCCATGGCGCTCGAGAAGGAGCCTGGCGCCACCATCGTTGCCGGCTCGACCGATGTCGGGCTGTGGGTCACCAAGCATATGCGCGACATTTCGCCGGCTATCTTCATCGGTGGCCTCGACGGCTTGCGCACGATCTCGGAGACCGATGGCGTGATTACGTTTGGCGCCGGCGTGACTTACAGCGAAGCCTTCGCAACGCTTTCCAGGCGTATCCCGGCCTTGGGACCGCTGGTCGACCGCATCGGCGGCGAGCAGGTGCGCAACATGGGCACCATCGGCGGCAACATCGCCAATGGCTCGCCGATCGGCGACACGCCGCCGCCGCTGATCGCGCTCGGCGCGCGGCTAACGCTCCGCAAGGGCAATGCCCGACGTACGATCCCGCTCGAAACCTTCTTCATTGCCTATGGCAAGCAGGATCGGCAGCCCGGCGAATTCGTCGAGGCCGTCCATGTGCCCGTGCCGGCAGAGGGCACGAAATTTGCCGTCTACAAGGTCACCAAGCGCCGCGACGAGGACATTACCGCTACCCTCGGCGCCTTCTATCTGACCGAGGCCAAGAACGGCACCGTGGCGGATATCCGTATCGCCTATGGCGGCATGGCGCCGACGCCGAAGCGGGCGACTGCGGTTGAAACCGCCCTTATCGGCAAAGTCTGGAGCGAAGCGAGTGTCGAGTCCGCGATGGCCGAATACGCCAGCGACTTCACGCCAATTACCGATATGCGTGCAACCGCCGAGTATCGGGCGCTGGCGGCGAAGAATCTTTTGCTGCGCTTTTATGTCGAAACCACCGGCACCAGGGCGCCGTTCCAAGTGACCCGCAACGAGGCGGCCTGATGAACAAGCACGCCACTCCCAACCTCAAGGCCGAAAAAATCGTCGGCGGCGTCGCCACCGAGCAGCGGCACGATTCCGCGCACAAGCATGTCAGCGGCGCCGCCGTCTATATCGACGACATGCCTGAGCCTGCCGGCACGCTGCATGTCGGCCTTGGCCTCGCCAAGGTCGCGCACGGCACGCTGAAGAGTATCGATCTGTCGGCGGTGCGCGCAGCGCCAGGCGTCGTCGATGTGCTGACATGTGCCGACGTGCCCGGCGAGAACGACGTGTCGCCGAGCAACATGCATGACGATCCGGTGCTCGCCGAGCACAAGGTGCAATTCTACGGCCAGCCGATCTTTGCGGTGGTAGCCGAGACACGCGAGGCGGCGCGCCGCGCGGCACGCCTGGCTAGGATCGAATATGACGAGCTTCCGGCTGTGATCGACATCTGGGACCTCGACCCGGTCAAGGACAAGCAGGTCACCACGCCGCTGATCCTGAAGCGCGGCGATGCGGCCGCGGCGATTGCGGCGGCACCCCGCCGCATCAAGAACCGCATGTGGCTTGGCGGCCAGGACCATTTCTACCTCGAGGGCCAGGTCTCGCTGGCGATCCCCGGTGAGGACGACGAGGTGATCGTCTATTGCTCGACGCAGGGGCCGAGCGAGACGCAGCATCTGGTTGCGCATGCGCTCGGCGTGCCGAGCCATGCGGTGACGGTGGAAGTGCGCCGCATGGGCGGCGGCTTCGGCGGCAAGGAGACGCAGGCCAACCAATGCGCGGCCATAGCCGCCATCGCGGCCAAGAAGCTGGGGCGCGCGGTGAAGATCAGGCTCGACCGCGACGAGGACATGACCGCCACAGGCAAGCGGCATGATTTCGCCATCGACTACGAGGTCGGCTTCGACGACGAGGGCAACATCCTCGGCGTCGATTTCACCTATGCCCTGCGCTGCGGCTTCTCCGCCGACCTGTCCGGTCCGGTCGGCGACCGGGCGCTCTTCCATTGCGACAACGCTTATTTCTATCCGGCGGTGCACGCGAAATCGGCGCCGCTTTTCACCAACACGGTCTCGAACACCGCTTTCCGCGGCTTTGGCGGCCCGCAAGGCATGGTCGGCGCGGAGCGCGTCATCGACGAAGTGGCCTTCGCGGTCGGCAAGGATCCGCTCGCAATCCGCAAGCTCAATTTCTATGACCCGATGGATGCGATCGGCGAACGCTGCCTCACGCCCTATCACCAGAAGGTCGAGGACAACATCATCCACCGCATCGTCGCGGAGCTGGAGGACAGCGCCAATTACGCGCGGCGGCGGCGCGAGATCAGCGCCTTCAACAACAACAGCCGCTTCATCAAGCGCGGCCTGGCGCTGACGCCGGTCAAGTTCGGCATTTCCTTCACAAAGACCGAGGCCAACCAGGCCGGCGCCCTGGTGCATGTCTATGCCGACGGCTCGGTGCATATGAACCATGGCGGCACCGAAATGGGCCAGGGCCTGCATCTCAAGGTGGCGCAGGTCGTCGCCGAGGAATTCCAGATCGATCTCGACCGGGTCAAGATCACCGCCACCACCACAGCCAAGGTGCCGAACACCTCGCCGACGGCGGCATCTTCCGGCGCCGACCTCAACGGCATGGCGGCGCAGGATGCCGCTCGGCAGATCCGCAAGCGGCTGACCGATTTCGCGGCCGAAAAATACCAGGTGCCGCTCGACCAGGTCGTGTTCCTGCCCAACCGGGTGCGCATCGGCAACCAGGAAATCGCCTTCAACGATCTGGTCAAGCAAGCCTACATGAACCGCGTCCAGCTCTCGGCGGCTGGCTTCTACAAGACGCCGAAGATCCATTGGGACCGCAGCAAGGGCCGCGGCCATGCCTTCTACTACTACGCCTATGGCGCGGCCTGCTCGGAAGTCTCGGTCGATACGCTGACCGGCGAATATGTCGTCGAGCGTACCGACATTCTGCACGATGCCGGCCGCTCGCTGAACCGCGCGATCGACCTCGGCCAGGTCGAGGGCGGCTTCATCCAGGGCATGGGCTGGCTGACGACGGAAGAGCTTTGGTGGGACAACGGCGGCCGGCTGCGCACGCATGCACCGTCGACCTACAAGATCCCGCTCGCTTCCGACCGGCCAAAAATCTTCAACGTCAAGCTGACCGACTGGTCGTCGGCCTACGAGCCGACCATCCATCGCTCCAAGGCGGTCGGCGAGCCGCCGCTGCCACACGGCATGTCGGTGCTGCATGCGCTCTCCGACGCGGTGGCGAGTGTCGCCGATCACAGGATCTGCCCGCGCCTCGACGCCCCGGCGACGCCGGAACGGGTGCTGTTGGCGATCGAAAGGCTGAAGCGGGAAGCCGCAAAGCCGGCCTGAACGGGCCAAAACGTGCAATTCGAGGCGCGAAACGCTATATTTCCTGGGTGGAAATGCAGACGATGAACTCGAAAGTGCAAAGCCTGAAGGCGTTTCTCGGCCAGGCAGGCCGGGCCGCGCTCGTCGAGGTCGCGGCCACCAAGGGCTCGACCCCGCGCGAAGCCGGCGCCTTCATGCTCGTCTCACCATCGGCGATTTTCGGCACCATCGGCGGCGGCCAGCTTGAATTCATGGCGATCGACAAGGCGCGACAGATGCTTTTCTCCCCCCTTGAGGGGGCGATGGCCGCGAAGCGGCCAGAGGGGGTGCTCTCAGAAGGCGAGAGAGCGCCGAGCACTGCGCCGGCGACCCCACCCGATGGCTTGGCCGCCACCCTCCCCTCGAGGGGGAGGGAAGCCCGCATCGAGGTCGACGAAACCTGCGCGACCCTGGATGTTCCACTGGGTCCTGAAATCGGCCAATGCTGCGGCGGCCGCGTCGAGGTGCTGATCCGCTTGGTTGACGCTAGGATCGAACAGGAACTGATCGTCAAGGCCGAGGCCGAGGAGGCGCATCTGCCGCATGTCTATGTCTTTGGCGGCGGCCATGTCGGCCAGGCGCTGGCCGCGTCGTTGGCGCTGCTGCCCATTCATGTGGAGGTCGTCGAGACGCGGGCCGATGCGCTGGAAGGCATGCCGGAAACGGTTGAGACGCGGCTGACGCCGATGCCCGAAGCGGTGGTGCGCGAAGCCCGGGCGGGATCGGCCTTCGCCATCCTCACCCATGACCATGCGCTCGATTTCCTGATCGTCGCCGAGGCGCTCAAGCGCGACGACGCCGCCTATGTGGGCATGATCGGCTCGAAGACCAAGAAGGCGACGTTCAAGAACTGGTTCCTGAAGTCCGACGAGGGCAGCGAGGCGCAGTTCAACCGTCTCGTCTCGCCGATCGGCGGCAATACCGTGAAGGACAAGCGCCCGCCGGTGATCGCCGCGCTCGCCGCCGCCGAAATCATGACGGCGCTGGTGTCGCATGCGGCCCAGGCTTCGGCCGCGCCCGAAAAGGCGATGGCCGGCTGATTTACCCGGCCATCGGAGGAACGCTGAGCCGGCTATTCTTTTTCCTGCGTATGCGCTTCGAGGAACCACAGCAATTTGTCGAGCGAACGCGAGTAGGCGGTAAAGATGTCGGCGGTGTCGGCATCGCCGGCGTCGTCCGCCTCGTCGATCGCCTCACGCGCCAGCCTGGCAGCCGTGGCATAACGGTCGATCAGCGCCGCCAGATGATCCTTGGTCTTGTGGATGTCGGTTGGATAGGGCTGGAGCTTCGTTGCCCTCGACACGTCCTGCGAGGTGCCGTGCGCGGTGCCGCCGAGCTGCACGGCGCGTTCTGCGATGATGTCGACATGGCCGTCGATCTCCTCGCGGAATTCGTCGAGCATCTCATGGATGGCGATGAACTGCGGTCCCTTGACGTTCCAGTGCGCCTGCTTGGTGACCAGCGCTAGGTCGATGGCATCGGCAAGCCTGGCATTGAGAAGATCGATCGATTCCTTCTTGGCGTCGGATTTGAGGTCGTTCTTGGTGACGATGGCGTCCATGGTCGGCTCCTGTGGCGCTGGGTCGCTGCGAAAGCTGGGGACTGGTCTCGAAGGGCGGCCGTGCAGCCGCCAATCGCCAGAACGGGGACGGAGCGGGTTTCGTTCCGCATCGGATCGAGGGGCGCACAGCTGGCGAAGGTATGACTGATGCTCACAGCTGCTCGTCGCTTTCTTCGTTTCCCAAACCGGATTGAACCGTGTTTTCTGCACGCCTGACGAACACGAATGACGAACACGGGACGAGCGACATGGATGTTTTGCCCATAGCGGCGTTTTCGGACGGCAACAGCGGCGGCAACCCGGCCGGCGTGGTGATTGGCGAGGTTCTGCCCGACGCCGCAGACATGCAGCGCGTCGCTGCAGAGGTCGGCTTTTCCGAGACCGCCTTTGCCGCACGTGAAGGGGAAGGCTGGCGTGTCCGCTACTTTTCGCCCGAATCGGAAGTGCCGTTCTGCGGCCACGCCACCATCGCGCTCGGCGCGGCCCTCGTTAGAAAGTTCGGCGACGGAATTTTCAAGCTGCTCCTGAACCAGGCCGCCATCACCGTCGAAGGGTTTCGCGACGCCGCCAACTTTGCCGCCGCCCTGCAGTCGCCGCCGACGCGCAGCCGGCCGGCCCCGTCGGAGCTGGCCGGCGAGACACTTGATCTGTTCGGTTACGAGCCGGGCGATCTCGATCCCGCTATTCCGCCCGCGCTGATTCATGGCGGGGCCGACCATCTGGTGCTGGCCTTGAAGTCGCGCAAGGCGCTCGCCGCCATGGCCTATGACCTGAAACAGGGCCAGGCCCTGATGCGGCGCGAGGGACTGGTGACGATCCTGCTCGCCTATGCCGAAGCGCCGCGTCTCTTCCACACGCGCAATCCCTTCGCTTCCGGCGGCGTCTATGAGGATCCGGCGACCGGCGCCGCCGCCGCCGCCTTTGCCGGCTATCTGCGCGACATTGGCTGGCCGCATGGCGGCGCGATCGACATCGTTCAGGGCGAGGATATGGGCATGCGCTCGCGGCTGCATGCCGATATTCCGCCCACCCCCGGCACCTCGATCCGGGTATCCGGCACGGCCCGCCTGATGGACGAAGACTGAGTGTGGTCACCCACGCGAAGGCGCGTGCCCGCCAGCCTACTTGCCGGCAAGAATGTCCTTGATCAGCCGCTGGCAGCGATCGGCCATGAAGTCGAGCAGCAGGCGGACCTTCGGATCCTGCAGCTTCTTGTGCGGATAGACGGCGGCGAACTGGACCGGCGTCGGCGGCGTCTTTGCCAGGATCACTCTCAGCCGCTGGTCGCGGATGAACGGCTCGACCTCGAAGCGCGGCTTGTTGATGATGCCGCGCCCCGACAGCGCCCAGCCTGTCAGCACATCGCCATCGTCCGTATCGTAGGGTCCATGCACCTCGAATTTCTGCGGACCGTTCGGCGTCTGCAGCGTCCAGACATATTCGCGCGTGCCGGAATAGCGCAGCATCAGGCAATCATGTTTCTTGCCGATCAGTTCCTGCGGCTCGACCGGCTCGCCGCGCGCCTCGAGGTATTTCGGCGCCGCGACCAGCACGCGCTCGCATTCCATGATGCCGCGCATCCGAAGGCTGGAATCCTCGATGATGCCAAGCCGGAAGGCGACGTCGATGCCTTCCTTCATGATGTCGACATTGTGGTCGGAGAGTCTCAGCCGCACCTCGATATCGGGGTATTTGTCGTGGAAATCCGGAATGCCCGAGGCGATCAGCCGCCGGCCGAGGCCGAGCGGCGCCGTCACCTTGATCGTGCCGCGCGGCTGGCCGGAAAGTGCTGCGACCGCGGCCTCCGCCTCGGTGATCGCGTCCAGCACCTGCTTGGCGCCGGTGTAGAACACCGTGCCGTGCTCGGTCGGCATCAGCTGCCTCGTGGTGCGGTTGAACAGCCGCACGCCGAGGTGCTTCTCCAACTCCTTGATGCGGTTGGAGGCGACCGCCGGCGAGATGCGCATGTCGCGCCCGGCCGCCGACAGATTGCCGAGCTCGACGACGCGGACGAAGACGGCGATATTGTCGAGATAGGCCATGCGACGGTCGTGGCTCTCAAATGGCTGCGTGGGACGACCCTAGTATTTTCCATTTTTTTTTGAAAGTCATCGCGCGCCCCGCCTCTTTTCGTTTGCGCTCCAGACCGTAAAGTCGCCTGATCGGCAGGGACGATTTCCCAGGGGCGACTCGATGATGGATTTTGCGATTTTCTGGGACTGGCTGAGCTTCGCCGTCCGCTGGCTGCATGTCATCACCGGCATCGCCTGGATCGGCTCGTCCTTCTATTTCGTCGCCCTCGATCTCGGGCTGCGCCAGCGTCCCGGCCTGCCCGCCGGCGCCTTCGGCGAGGAGTGGCAGGTGCATGGCGGCGGCTTCTACCACATCCAGAAATATCTCGTGGCGCCGGCCGAAATGCCGGAGCACCTGACCTGGTTCAAATGGGAATCCTACGCCACCTGGCTGTCGGGCTTCGCCATGCTTTGCGTGGTCTACTATGCCGGCGCCGACCTCTTCCTGATCGACCCCAACGTGCTCAACATCTCGGTGCCCGTCGGCATCCTCTTGTCGCTGGCAACGATCGGCGTCGGCTGGATCGTCTACGACCTGCTCTGCCGCTCGCCGCTCGGCAAAAGCGATACCGGCCTGATGCTGGTGCTCTACTGCGTGCTCGTCTTCATCGCCTGGGGGCTGACCCACCTCTTCACCGGCCGCGCCGCTTTCCTGCATCTCGGCGCCATCACCGCCACGATCATGTCGGCCAATGTCTTCATGGTCATCATCCCCAACCAGAAGATCGTCGTCGCCGACCTGATCGCCGGCCGCAAGCCGGACCCGAAATACGGCAAGATTGCCAAGCAGCGCTCGCTGCACAACAACTACCTGACCTTGCCGGTGCTGTTTCTGATGCTGTCGAACCACTACCCGCTGGCCTTCGGCACGCAGTTCAACTGGGTCATCGCCTCGCTGGTCTTCATCATCGGCGTGCTGATCCGGCACTATTTCAACACCGTGCACGCGAGGAAGGGCAACCCGACCTGGACCTGGCTGGGTGCCGCCGTGCTGTTCATGATCGTCATCTGGCTGTCGACCGTGCCCAAGGTGCTGACAGCGGAGCCCAAGACCTCCGCCGCATCCGCTGCTGCCCAGGTCTACATCGCCTCGGCGCATTTTCCGGCCGTGCGCGACACCGTGCTCGGCCGTTGTTCGATGTGCCATACCGAAGAGCCGGCCTATGAAGGCATCTACCATGCGCCGAAGGGCGTGTTGCTCGACACCGACGCGCGCATCGCCGAGCATGCCCGGGAGATCTACCTCCAGGCCGGCCGCGCGCATGCCATGCCGCCCGCCAACGTCACTCAGATAACCGACCAGGAACGGGCCCTTTTGGTGGCCTGGTTCGAAGGCGCCGGAAAGTAAGCATGACCTCGAAACTCCTGCGCGGCCGCACGCTCTCCTTCCTGCGCTGGCCCGAAGCAATCGACGACCATTCCGCCTGGCGCTACGAGGAGGATGGCGGGCTGCTGATCGACGACGGCAAGATCATTGCCGCCGGTCCGTATGCCGAGATCGCCAAGCGCGCCGGCGCCGGCGTCGAGACGATCGATCATCGCCCGCATCTCATCCTGCCGGGCTTCATCGACGCACATGTGCATGTTCCGCAGATGCAGATCATCGCGTCCTACGGCGCCGAGCTGCTCGACTGGCTGAACAAATACACCTTTCCGGAGGAGTCGAAATTCGCGAACGCGCAGCATGGCCGCCGCATCGCCAGGCTCTTCCTCGACGAGATGCTGCGCCAGGGCACGACGACGGTCGTCGCCTATTGCTCGGTGCACAAATCTTCGGCCGAAGCCTTCTTCGCCGAATCGCACGACCGCAATATGCTCAACATCGCCGGCAAGGTGATGATGGACCGCAATGCGCCGGAGGGCGTGCTGGACACGCCCCAGACCGGCTATGACGACAGCAAGGCGCTGATTGCCGAATGGCACGGCAAGGGCCGCCAGCTCTATGCCATCACCCCGCGCTTCGCCATCACCTCCTCGCCCGAGCAGATGGAGATGGCCGGCGCGCTCTGCCGTGAGCATCCCGATCTGCACATGCAGACGCATCTGTCGGAAAACCACGCCGAGATCGCCTTCACCCAGGAGCTCTACCCCTGGTCGCGCGACTACACCGACGTCTATGAGCATTACGGCCTGCTGGGCAAAAAGAGCCTTTTCGGCCACTGCATCCATCTATCCGAGCGCGAAGCCGATGCGCTGTCGCAATCGGGTTCGATTGCGGTGTTCTGCCCGACCTCCAATCTCTTCCTCGGTTCCGGCCTGTTCGACTACCAGCGCTACCGCCGTCGCGAAAAGCCGCTCAGGATCGCTGCCGCCAGCGATGTCGGCGGCGGCACCAACTATTCGATGCTGCGGACCATGGACGAGGGCTACAAAGTCATCGCGCTGAATGGCGAGAAGCTGAACCCCTTCCAGTCCTTCTGGCAGCTGACGCGCGGCAATGCCGAGGCGCTGTCTGTCGCCGAAAAAGTCGGCACGCTGGAAGAAGGCACGGATGCCGACATCGTCGTGCTGGACGCCAACGCCACGCCGGCGATGCGGCTGAGGATGGAGACGGTGGAGACCCTGGCGGAGGAGCTCTTCCTGCTGCAGACGCTGGGCGACGACCGCGCCGTGAGCGAGGTCTATGTGGCGGGCCGGCCGGCCAAGAGCGCGATTGTCGCATAGATTAAACGTGCTCGTCGCTTGACCCCGCGTCAGCCATCGGCCAAAGCGTGCGTCGACATTGACAGGGGAAACGCCATGGCTGCCGCCGACGACATCGCTCTGATCAAGAAACAGGAAGCCACGCTGGTCTTTCCGGCCTTCGACGAGGCCGTGGCCTTCCAGATAGGCGCGGCGATCAGGGAGCGGGCGCTCAACGAAAACTTGCCGATCATCGTCGACATCAGGACCTTCGACCGTCCCCTATTCTACGCCGCCATGCCGGGCTCCAACGCCTCCAACCCCGATTGGGCGCGGCGCAAGATCAATGTCGTCAAGCGCTATCTCACAAGCACCTATCGCATGGTGCTGGAGCAGCAGCGACCCGACCGCACCTTCAAGGTCGGCGAAGCGCTCGACATCGCCGACTATGTGCTGGCCGGCGGCGGCTTTCCCGTCGCGGTGAAGGGTGCAGGCGTGATCGGTGTCATCGCCGTCTCCGGTCTGCCCGAACGAGAAGACCACGGTGTCGTTGTCGATGCGCTCTGCGCCCATCTCGGAGTCGATGCGAGCAAGCTCAAGTTGCCGCCGGAAGAGCAATGACCGATCCAAAAACTTTCCTTACGTCGATCTTCAACGCCGCCGTCGCCGCCGCCGATCCGGAAAAGACGATCCGCAATCATTTGCCGGCAAAGCCGAAGGGCCGCACCATCGTTATCGGCGCCGGCAAGGGCTCGGCGCAGATGGCGGCGGCCTTCGAGAAGGTCTGGGATGGTCCGATCGATGGGCTGGTCGTGACCCGCTACGGCTATGGCGCAAAATGCGAGCGCATCGAGATCATCGAGGCGGCGCATCCGGTGCCGGACGCCGCCGGCCTCGAAGCCTCGCGTCGGCTGCTGGAGAAAGTGCGGGGATTGACCGCGGACGATCTGGTCGTGGCGCTGATTTCGGGCGGCGGCTCGGCGCTGCTGCCGTCGCCCGCTCCCGGCCTGACTCTTGCCGACGAGATCGC
This sequence comes from Mesorhizobium sp. M1A.F.Ca.ET.072.01.1.1, assembly GCF_004023325.1. Taxonomy (NCBI): domain Bacteria; kingdom Pseudomonadati; phylum Pseudomonadota; class Alphaproteobacteria; order Hyphomicrobiales; family Phyllobacteriaceae; genus Mesorhizobium; species Mesorhizobium sp. M1A.F.Ca.ET.072.01.1.1. The sequence continues at coordinate 34,031 of NZ_RZSF01000017.1, forward strand.
CGTCAACGAGGCGCTGCTCGCTTCCGGCGCGCCGATCGCGGCGATGAACACCATCCGCAAGCACGTCTCGACCATAAAGGGCGGACGGCTGGCCGGCGCCGCTCATCCGGCCCGGGTCGTATCGCTGGTCGTCTCCGACATTCCCGGCGACAATCCGGCGCTGGTGGCCTCGGGGCCGACCGTCCCCGACACCGGCAGCCGCGCGGATGCGCTGGCGTCGATCGCCGCCTACGGCATGTGCCTGCCGGATGCGATCATGGCGCATATTCAGTCTCCCGCAGCCGATGCGCCACACTCCAACGATCCAGTCTTTGCCGGCAATGAAGTGCATCTCATCGCCTCGGCCGGCGTCTCGCTGGAAGCCGCGGCCGCCGCAGCGAAGCGGCAGGGCATCGAGGCCGTCATCCTGTCGGATTCGATCGAGGGCGAGGCGCGCGAGGTAGGCGGCGTGCATGCCGCGGTTGCCCGCGAGGTGGCGACCCGTAACCGGCCTTTCGAGAAGCCGATGCTGATTCTCTCCGGCGGCGAGACGACGGTAACGCTGCGGGCGAAAGGCAAGGGCGGCCGCAATTCCGAATTCCTGCTTGCCTTCGCCATCGGCATCGATGGGGTCAGCGGCATCCATGCTTTAGCCGCGGACACCGACGGCATCGACGGCTCCGAGGACAATGCCGGCGCCTTCGCCGACGGCACGACCGTGGCGCGCATGCGTGCCGCAGGCGTCGATGCCAAGGCTATGCTTGCCGGCAACAATGCCTGGACCGCCTTCAACGCGGTCGGCGATCTGTTCGTGCCCGGTCCGACCGGGACCAACGTCAATGATCTAAGGGCGATACTCGTCCGGTAGCGCAATAAACGCTGAAGTCGTCATTCCAGGGCGAAGCAGGAGCGAACCTCCGTCGCGGAGACCCTGGAATCCATTCCGTGACCTCGGGCATGGAATGCAGCGGAGCAGAATTGTGCATCGTTGCGACGCCTGCAGGTAACGGAATGATCCTCGGGTCTGCGCGCGCGTCGCTCCGCTCCTTGCTTCGCCCGTGGATGACGAGGCGACGGGCATCTCGCCCAATTCTCCCCAGTCGCACGACTCGTACAACAGCATCCGTCCGCGCAAGTCCCGTTCAGGCGCGCAGATCGGTCAAGCAGCCATCAACTGCTTCACCTTCTTCATATCGGTGAGAAACCGCTCCCTCTCGGCCTCCTTGTCCTCGTGCTCGCGGATGCGCAGGATGAAGGAGGGATGGATGGTGACAAAGACGCGCAAGCCGTCCTCGCGCTGGATGACATCGCCGCGCATCCTGGTGATCGGCACCGCCTTGCCGAGCAGCGACTGCGCTGCTGTCGCGCCGAGCGCCACCGCAAGATTTGGCTTGATGATGTCAAGTTCCTTGTCGAGCCACCAGCGGCAGGCACGAATTTCGCCGGCATTGGGCTTTGAATGGATCCGCCTCTTGCCGCGCGGCTCGAACTTGAAATGCTTCACCGCATTGGTCACATAGACCTTGCGGCGGTCGATCTCGGCCTGGTCCAAAATGCTGTCGAACACCTTGCCCGCGGGCCCGACGAACGGCTTGCCGGCAAGGTCCTCTTGGTCGCCGGGCTGCTCTCCAACAAACACCACGTCGGCATTCTCCGGTCCCTCGCCGAACACGGTTTGCGTAGCATCGCGCCAGAGCGGGCAACGCCGGCAACCGCTCGCCTCTTCGCGCAATGCCGGAATATCCGTACTTTCGGGCGCCACCACATCCGCCGGCTCCGGCGAAGGCCAGTGTTTTGCCTTCACTTTGGCGTGGTGCGGCGCTGGGGAGGTTGGCATCCGGGCGATCATGGCTGTCGCGGCTCTGTCCGCTCCTGCTATCAGGTCTGGAATGAGCGAGGCCTCGGGAAGGTTCCGCCAATATTTCTTCGGCATCTCCTTCTGCATCGCCTTCACCTTGAGGCGGGCCGGGTTGAAGATATTCTCGAAATAGGTCCGCCACAGCGTCTCGGCGTCGTCTTCTGCCGGCGCGTCGCGCTTGCCGGCGCCTGGGCCGATCGACAGCCGCTCGCCGTCCCAGTCGGCCGAGGCGTGCGGCGTTAGAATCGTCCAGCGCATGCCGGCGAAGCGGCGCACGAAGAAATCGGCATTGCGCTCGACGATGAAATGGTCGGGCTCGAACCAGGCGACATAACGTTCCTCCGCGCCGTCGCCGATCTTCCGGAAGCGCACGAAGGCGCGCATCTTGTGAATGTCGCGCCGAACCGCCTTTTCCATGAACTCGAGCCTGCGGATATCCGGGTCGGAAGCGATCGACAGCAGCTTCGGTTCGACGCGCAACCGCCAGAGCAGCCGATAGAGGAAGTTGAAACGCTCGGGGTCCGAATGACAGATGACCGTCTCTGCGCGTTCGATGAAGTCGCGCGGCACGACAAGCCGCGCATCTTGTCGGCAAGCCGGCAAATCGTTGGCGCGATCATCATCGTCGTGGCCAACCTGCCAAGCCACGTCTTCCGGCGGAATATCATTCGTGGCCAGCCGGCGCGCCGCATCGCGCCAACCGGCGAAATCGGTCTCGCCTTCAAGCCGGACGAGATGAGATGCGAGGCTGAGCTGGGTCCGTGCCATGGTCAAAACAGCGAAAGCTGCTCGCAAGAGCGGCTGATGATCTGGCGCAGGCCCGACTTGTCGGTGAGCGCGCCCGGCGACCAGCCTTCCGCAGTGATGAAGGGGCGTACCTTGGCGACCGAATGGCAGAGCCGTCCGACATCTTCGAGACGCAGCCGGCGATGGCGGCGCGTCTGCAGAATCCTGTCGACGACCTTCGTGCCCAACCCCGGGACACGCAGCAGCGCCTCCCGATCGGCGCGGTTGACGTCGACCGGGAACCGGCCGCGGTTGCGCAGCGCCCAGGCAAGTTTGGGATCGATGGCAAGGTCGAGCATGCCGTCATTGCTGCCGGCCAGGATTTCAGGCTGCGAGAAGCCGTAGAAGCGCATCAGCCAGTCCGCCTGGTAAAGCCGGTGCTCGCGCATCAAGGGCGGCTTCTGCAACGGCAGCGCCGCAGACGAATCCGGGATCGGACTGAAGGCGGAATAATAGACGCGGCGCAGATGGTAGCTGCCATAAAGCCGGGCGCTGGCGCGCAGGATGCCGTCGTCGGACGTTTTGTCGGCGCCGACAATCATCTGCGTCGACTGGCCGCCCGGCGCAAAGCGCTCGCGTTTGCGGCTCTGCAACGTTGGTTCGGCCTTCTCTTCGATCTTGCGGCGCAGCTTGGCCATGGAAAGCCGGATCGTTTCCGGCTTCTTTTCCGGGGCCAACTTCTTCACCCCTTCGTCGGTCGGCAGCTCGACATTGATCGACAGGCGATCGGCATAACGGCCTGCTTTTTCGATCAGTTCGGCTGACGCTTCGGGAATGGTCTTGAGGTGAATATAGCCGCCGAATTTTTCCTCGATCCTGAGCCGTCGCGCCACCTCGACCATCTCGCCCATCGTCGCGTCCGGCGAGTGGATGACGCCGGAGGACAGGAACAGACCCTCAATGTAGTTGCGGCGATAAAAATCCATGGTGAGCCGCACCACCTCGTCGACGCTGAAGCGGGCTCGCCGCACATTAGAGGAGGAGCGGTTGATGCAATAGCTGCAGTCGTAAATGCAGAAATTGGTGAGCAGGATCTTCAGCAGCGAAATGCAGCGCCCGTCCGGCGCGTAGGAATGGCAGATGCCCGAGCCCTCGGTCGAACCGATGCCGCCCGATTTCAGCGAATCGCGTTTCGCCGAACCGGACGATGCGCAGGAGGCGTCGTATTTAGCGGCGTCGGACAGGATCGCCAGTTTCTCGCGGACGGAAAGCACAGCCATGCGTTCATGATATGTTCCAGAAAGTCGCCTGGCTATAACTTTTGAGTGTCGCGGCGAAACGTGATCACTCCGTCTGCGAGGCCAAGTCCTCAGACCTCGTGGAGGTAGAGGTGGTAGTCGAGTTCGCTGACGGTGCGTGCGACGCGCAGATATTCCGCCTGCTTGATCGCCACGAAGGTCCGGTGCAGGTCGGGACCGAGCGCCGATTTCAGGAATTCGGAGCCACGTGCGGCCTCGATCGCGGCGCGCCAATCGGTCGGCATGGTGGAGGCTTCCGTTGTCTGCTCGTAACCGTTGCCGGTCGTTTCCGGTCCGGGGTCAAGGGCCTCGTCGAGGCCCTTGACGATGCCCGCCAGCACCGTCGCCGCCACAAGATAAGGGTTGGCGTCGACGCCGGACGGCCGGTGCTCGATACGCCGGTTCATCGCATCGCCCGCCGGCACGCGCAACGCCACGGAGCGGTTGTTGACGCCCCAGGTCGGCGCCACCGGCGCATAGGATTGCGCCACGAAACGCCGCCATGAATTGGCATGCGGCGCAAACACCAGCATCGATTCCGCCATGGTGTGGATCAGGCCGCCAAGCGCGTTGAGCAGGCTGGGCGACCATTTCTCGCCGGCAGATTCTGTGAAGACGTTGCGGCCGGCATCGTCCTGCAGCGAGACGTGGAAATGCATGCCCGAACCGGCATAGGCCTCGATCGGCTTGGCCATGAAGCAGGCGGTGATGCCGTGCCGGCGCGCCTGCGCCCTCACCAGCCGCTTCAGCATGACCAGGTCGTCGGCCGCCCGCATCACGTCCTTGCGGTAGTTGAGCGTCAGCTCGTACTGTCCGGGCGCATATTCGGAAATCACCGTCTCGGCCGGAATGCCTTGCGCCCTGGCGGCGGCGTAGATGTCGGAAAACAGCGGCTCCATGCCGTGCAGGTGGTCGACCGAATAGACTTCCGTTTTGCCCGAGCGGCGGCCGTCGAGCACCGCGCGCGCCGCCTGCACCTTGCCGTCGGCGTCGCGCTCATTGGCGAGCAGAAAAAATTCCAGCTCGAAGGCGCCGGCCGGATGCAGGCCGCGCGCCGCCAGGAGCTCGACTTGCCTTGCCAGCACCAGCCGCGGATCGGAGGTCATCGGCTGGCCGTCGAGACGATACATCGCCATCAGCACCTGGCCGCGCGGCGGCTTGGTGCCGTGCAGCGGCACCAGCGTGCCTGGGACCGGCCATGCCCTGAGGTCGCCGTCGCCGGTGTCCCAGATCAGCCCGGTCTCGTGGACATCCTCACCGGTGATGTCGAGGCCGAGGATCGAGATCGGCATATGCCTTCCGCCCTCGAAAATGCTCATTAGCTCGTGCCGGCGCACGATCTTGCCGCGGCCGATGCCGTTGGCGTCGGTGAGCACGATGTCGAAGGCCTCGATGTCGGGATGGGCGGCGAGAAACGCTTTCGCCTCGGCCGGCGTCGAGCCCGAAGGGGAGGTCACAACTGTGCTCGGATTGTCCATAGCCGCTTGTCTCATGCCGTAAGCCTGGCGGCAACCGCGGCGAAAGCCGCGATCAGGCGGCTTACCTGCGCCGCGGTCGTCGCCGGCGAGATCAGCATCATATTGTGGAACGGCGCGATCAGCACGCCGCGATTGACCAGCGCGACATGGACGGCGGCTTCGAGTTCCGGCGCATGTGCCGTCTCCGCCTCGCCGCCGTTCTTGAGCGGCCCGGGCGCGCAGATGAACTCGACGCGGGCGCCGACGCGCGCGACATGCCAAGGCAGCTTGTTTCGCTCGATGACGTCGGAGAGCCCCGCGTCGAGGCGGCGCGCCAGCCGGTCCATATGCGCATAGGCTTCCTCGGTCATTACCTCTTCGAGCGTCGCCCGCATCGCCGCGAATTGCAGCGGGTTGGCCGACAGCGTGGTGCCCATGCCGGAATAGCCGGGCTCCTTGCTGCGATTGTAGGCGCCGTAGCGCGTCGCCATCTCCTCGCTCATGCCCCAGATGCTGGCCGGCACGCCTCCGGCCACCGGCTTGCCGAGCACGAACAGGTCCGGCTCCAGCCCGTGCCGTCGCGTGTAACCGCCGGGCCCGGTTGAAATGGTGTGCGTCTCGTCGATCAAAAGCAGCGTGCCGGCGGCCCGGGTGAGGCGCCGCAGCGCGTCGTGGAAGCCGGGTTGTGGCAGCACCATGCAGGAATTGGTCAGCACCGGTTCGGTGATCACGCAGGCCACATCACGGTCGCCAAGTGCCGCTTTCAATGCTGCAATATCGTTGAATTCGATAACCTTGGTTGCCCGTGTGAGATCGCGGAACTCGCCTGCCAGCCCAGGCCGGTTGACCGGCTTGCCGTCGATCAGTCGCACCATCGTCTCGTCGACCGAGCCGTGATAGCAGCCGTTGAAGACAAGAATCTTTTCGCGCCCCGTCACCGCGCGGGCGACCCGCAAGGCGAAGCGGTTGGCATCGGTGGCGGTTGTGGCGATCTGCCAATCCGGCAGGCCGAAGCGCTGCTGCAAGAGCGGACCGATCGCCAACGCATCCTCGCTGGGCAGCATATAGGTCAAGCCGCGTGCTGCTTGCCGGCGGATGGCGCGGGCGACCGCCGGCGGCGAATGGCCGAGCATCGAGCCGGTGTCGCCGAGGCAGAAATCGTCGAGCTTGTTGCCGTCGACATCGATAATCGTGGCGCCCTTGGCGCTGTCGACCAGGATCGGGAAAGGCGTCGGCCAGTCGGCCATCCAATGCATCGGCACGCCGCCGAGGAAGCCGGCCATGCCGTTGCCAACCTTGGCCTCGGACTTTGGCCGCGCCTTGCGGAAGGCGGCCGCCTCCGTTTCGCGCAGTTCCGCGATGCGGGCGGCGGCGATGCCGCCGATGGAAGTCCGGTCGATTGAATGCATGAAGCCCCTCTTTCTCGCGCGGCACTCTGCCAACCGGTCGGCAAAACCGCAATTGGCCGCGCAGGTGGCGGGCGTTGGCTCAGGGAGTAGGGGAGTACGGAGTAAGGCGGTACAGGAGGAAAGTGCAGGAAGTGTCTCTCCTTTCCCTATTCCCCTAATCCCTTAGGCAGTGATGTCGATCACGCCGCAATCGCCGGCCGCGCTGCCGAAGACGATGCGGCGCTCTTCCTTGTCCCACATCATCGAGGTGATGGCGCCTTTGCCGGGACGACGCAGCAGCACTTCCTTGGCGTCGGCGAAGCGGGCCGCGATCACCATGCCGTCCTCATAGCCGATCGCGGTGACCTCCTGGCTGGGATGGCAGGCAACGCACGTCACCATGGTATTGCCGCGCGTGCCGAGCTCCAGCGGCGCCTTGCCCATCGGCCCGTCCTTGCTGGCGAAAGGCCACACGATCGCCGCCGGCGCGCCGGAGCTCGCCAGCCATTTGCCCTTCACGCTCCAGGACAGGCTTTTGACCTTGCCCGGATAGCCGCTCATGCGCATGTGCTTGCCGTCCGCCAGCTTCCAGCCATGCAACGCGTTTTCCTGCATGGTGGTGATCAGGAAAGCGCTGTCCGGCGAAAAGCTGATCCCGGTATGGGCGCCGGCCCATTCGAGCTCGACCGGCTTGCCCTCAGCCGCAGGGAAATGCAGCGTCGCGCCATTGTAGCGGGCAACGCCGAAGCGCATGCCCTTGGGCGAGAAGGCGAGCCCTTCCACCGAGCGCGGATGGGCGAATTCCTTGATCTTGCCGTCGGCGAAACGGACGAACGCCGTCTTGCCCGAGGCATAGGCGACCGCACCCTGAGGGCCGGCGGCAACGCTGGTGATCCATTTTCTGCCGGCGCTGGCAAGTTCGCTCGCTTCGCCGCCGGCCTTGACCGCAAAAACCTTGCCGTCCTCGCCGCCGGTGATCAGGCGGTCGTTCGCCGCATCGTGGAAGGCGGCGAGCAGCCCGTCATTCGCCTGTACGGTCTTATGCCCATTGTCGAGCCGATGGATCGCGCCGTCGGCCAAAGCGAAATGCGGCACATCGTTGAGGAAGACGGCGGCGACGCAATGGCCTTCGAGATCAAGCGGGGCGACTGTCGGCATGGGGATGGTCCATTCGATTTCACTAAGCCGGCGCGGCTAGGTGTGACTCCCCCTTCTCCCCTTGTGGGAGAAGGTGGATTGGCGCGTAGCGCCAAGACGGATGAGGGGTGTTCGACGGAGTGCCGTCATCGCCAAGCTGGAACACCCCTCATCCGACCGAGCTTCGCTCGGCCACCTTCTCCCACAAGGGGAGAAGGAGAGAAGGGGCAGCGCTAGCGCCTGAAAGTCCGGAAATCAAGCCGCCTGGCAGGCTTCAAAACTCTTCCTGAGGCGCTCGGCGTCGAGATCGCGGCCGATGAAGACCAGCCGGCTTTCATGCTTCTCGCCGTCCTTCCAGGCGCGCTGGTGGTCGCCTTCGAGGATCATGTGCACGCCTTGCAGGACATAGCGGTCCTCGTCGCCCTTCAGCGCGATGATGCCCTTAAGCCTGAGGATGTTCGGCCCTTCCATCTGGGTCACCTTCTCGATCCAGGGGAAGAACTTCTTCGGATCCATCTCGCCGCCGCGCAGCGAGACCGACTTCACCGTGACATCGTGGATGTCGGAAGGATGGCCGTGGTGATGGTGATCGTGCCCGTCGTGATGATGGTGGTGGTCGTGATCGCAATCCGGACCGCATTCATGGTCGTGATCGTGGTCGTGCGCCTCGAGGAAATGCCGATCGTTCTCCAGCGCGCGTGAGAGGTCGAAGGCGCCGCGGTCGAGCACTTCGCCGAGCGCCACCCCGGCGCGCTGGGTGCGATGGATCCTGGCCGCCGGGTTGATGGCGCGGATCGTCGCCTCGACCTTTTCGAGCTCTTCCGGGGTGACGAGATCGGTCTTGTTCAGCACCACCACATCGGCGAAGGCGATCTGGTCCTCGGCCTCCTTCGAGTCCTTCAGGCGCAGCGGCAGGTGCTTGGCGTCAACCAGCGCCACCACCGCGTCGAGCTTGGTTTTGGAGCGCACATCGTCGTCCATGAAGAAGGTCTGCGCCACCGGCACCGGGTCGGCCAAGCCAGTGGTCTCGACCACGATGGCATCGAAACGGCCGGGCCGCCGCATCAGGCCCTCTACGACGCGGATCAGGTCGCCGCGCACCGTGCAGCACACGCAGCCATTGTTCATCTCATAGATTTCCTCGTCGGATTCGACGATCAGATCGTTGTCGATGCCGATCTCGCCGAACTCGTTGACTATGACCGCGTAACGCTTGCCGTGGTTCTCCGACAGGATGCGGTTGAGCAGCGTCGTCTTGCCCGCGCCGAGATAGCCGGTGAGAACGGTTACGGGGATCTGCGTCTGTGCATCGCTCATGGCCTGCCTCGAAAAATCTGTGCCTCGAAGGATTTGTCGGCCTCATATAGGATGCGAGCCGCGCTTTTGCACGCGCCAAACCGATGGGCCAGCCGGTCCCGATCGGGGCAGCCGCAGTGGGTTAAAGTAACAGGGCAGCCGCACGGCATCAGAGCCCCTCCGGGATGTTACGCTGTGAATGCCGGCGGGCCAAAAGTCGTTTGTCATCTAACTGAAATAAACATCTGGCATCACCTGCGCGGGCACCGCAATGCTTGCCGGCAAAGTGTTTGCAGGCCGGACTCGTTAAATCGTCATTTGCCAGCCGCCGGACAGCCTCTATGCTGCCCGCGCCGGTTCGGCCGAAGAGGGAATGACCATGGCCAAGGCGGACAGGACAGCGACTATGAGCCGGCTGCATTCGGCAGCGCGGCTGGCGCGCACGGCGCTTGCTGCGCGGCTTCTGGCACATGGCTTCTACGCCGGCCAGGACCAGATCATGCTGGCGCTCGACCGCGAAGACGGCCAGACACCCGGCAATCTCGCCGACAAGCTCGGCGTACGTCCGCCGACGATCACAAAAACCATCAACAGGCTGCAGGCGCAGGGTTTTCTCGAAAAGCGCGCCTCCAACGCCGATGCCCGCCAGGCCCATATTTTCCTCACCGGCTCCGGCCGCGAAACCATCCGCGCCATCGAGAAATCGGTCAAGAAGACCGAGAAGCAGGCGCTGAGGGGTCTCGACAAGAAAGACCAGAAGGCGCTGTTCAAGCTGCTCGCCCGCATCGAGGCCAACCTGTCGAACGAGGACCTGATCCTCATCGACGACGACGCCGAGCTGGATGATTAACGAGCGACGCGCAGCGTCGTCTCGAGCGACGCGTGAGCGCGATGCGCAGCATCGTCGCTTAGTCGCTGGGCGTTGGTGACCCACGAGCGACGCGCAGCGTCGTCTCGAGCGACGCGCAGCGTCGTCTCGAGCGACGCGTGAGCGCAGCATCGTCGCTTAGCCGCTGGGC
>NZ_RZSF01000180.1:0-13347 GCF_004023325.1 Mesorhizobium sp. M1A.F.Ca.ET.072.01.1.1
CTTCTGGCCCTGATTGGCCTTGGCGACGCGCGCGATGGCCTCGGCAAAGACATCGTCGTCGACCAGCTTGCCGCCGCCCTCGGCGGCCAGCCGGTAGCGCTCGTGCCAGTTTACCAGGTGCGGCGAGGTGTGCACGTGGACGAGATGACCGGCCGCCTCCAGCAGCGCCCGCGAGAAGGCGGCGCAGGAGCCCTTGCCGTTGGTGCCGGCGATGTGGATGACCGGCGGCAGCCGGTCCTGCGGGTTGCCGAGACGCTCGAGCAGGCGGGCGATGCGGTCCAGCGAAAGGTCGAAACCTTTCGGATGAAGCGTCATCAGATGTTCGATTTCACGATCGGCGGCGAGCGTTGTCATGGCGGAATCCTAGAGCATTTGCGGCGAAAGAACAGGATCGCCTTCAATGCTTTTCGTTCGTGTGCAATTCCGGACGCAAAACCGCTACGCACTCTTGCTGGAATTGCTCTGGCGCATGAGCCCGAACCGGGATCGGTTTTGGAAGGGGATCATGCGCAAACGGCTACTGCGCAGCGCAGTTGGCGCAATCGCGTGGGCGGCAAACGATGTCGCGTCAGGCCTGCGGCCGGGATTCGGCGTTGACGACCGCCGGCGGCAGGATCTCAGGCTCCAATGGCGTCTCGGCCACTGGGGTCTTGAGCAGCATCTTCAACAGTCGTGCGATGGTCGAGCGCATCTCCAGACGCGAGACCACCATGTCGACCATGCCGTGTTCCATCAGATATTCGGCGCGCTGGAAGCCATCGGGGAGTTTCTCGCGGATCGTCTGCTCGATGACGCGCGGCCCGGCGAAGCCGATCAGCGCGCCGGGCTCGGCGATGTGAACGTCGCCCAGCATGGCATAGGACGCGGTCACGCCGCCGGTGGTCGGGTTGGTCAGCACGACGATATAGGGCAGACCGGCTTCCTTCAGCCGGTCGACGCCTACCGTGGTGCGCGGCAATTGCATTAGCGAGAGGATGCCTTCCTGCATGCGGGCGCCGCCCGAGGCGGCGAACAGGATCAGCGGCCGCCTGCGCTGCAAAGCGACCTCAAAGGCATGGACGATGGCTTCGCCCGCGGCCATGCCGAGCGAGCCGCCCATGAAGGCGAAATCCTGCACGGTAACCACCACCGGCAGGCCTTCGATGGTGCCGACTGCGTTAAGAATCGCGTCCTCGAGGCTTGTCTTGGCCTTCGCCTCTTTCAGCCGATCGGTGTAGCGCTTCTCATCGCGGAACTTCAGCGGATCCTGCACGACCTTGGGGTTTTCCAGGGTCTCGTATCTGCCGTCGTCGAAGAAGTATTTCAGCCGCTCCTTGGCCGAGATCTTCATGTGGTGGCCGGAAGACGGGATGACGAACTGGTTGGATTCGAGGTCCTTGTGGAAGATCATCTCGCCGGTCTCGGGATCCTTGATCCAGAGATTTTCCGGCATGTCGGTGCGCCGGCCGAGCATCGAATTGATCTTCGGTCGAACGTAGTTGGTGATCCAGTTCATCGCTTCGGCTCCTGTCCCGACGAAGAGACGTCCAGCAATTCCAGGAAAAGTGTGTGGCGGTTTTCCGTCCGGAATTGCGTAAAAACAAATAGTCAGACTATTCGGCGGCAGCAAGGCGGGCCGAGCGGACGCCCTGGGCAAGCCCGCTGACCAGCGTGGCGACCGCTTCGGCCGGATCGGCGGTCTTCTCGCCCTTGGGCCCGAGCACATTGGCGACCGCGTTGACAATCGCCGTGCCGACGACGACGCCGTCGGCGGAGGCGCCGATGGTACGCGCCTGCTCGGCGGTCTTGACGCCGAAGCCGACGCAGACCGGCAGCGCGGTGTGACCCTTGATCCGCTTGACCGCCGCCGACACCTTGGCAGTGTCGGCCAAGGCCGAGCCGGTGATGCCCGTCATCGACACGTAGTAGACGAAGCCGGAGGTGTTCTCGAGCACCTTCGGCAGGCGCTTGTCGTCGGTGGTCGGCGTCGCCAGGCGGATGAAATTGATGCCCGCCTTCAGCGCCGGAACGCAGAGCTCCTCGTCCATTTCCGGCGGCAGGTCGACAACGATCAGGCCGTCGATGCCGCTCGCCTTGGCGTCGGCCAGGAAGCGATCGACGCCGTAAATGTAGATCGGGTTGTAGTAGCCCATCAGCACGATCGGCGTTTCGTCGTCGCCGTCGCGGAATTCGGACGCCATCTTCAGCGTCTTGACCAACGTCTGGCCGCCTTTCAGCGCCCTGAGACCCGCCGCCTGAATGGCCGGGCCGTCGGCCATCGGATCGGAGAACGGCATGCCGAGCTCGATGACATCGCTGCCGGCGCCGGGAAGCGCCTTCATGATAGCGAGCGAAGTGTCGTAATCCGGATCGCCGCCCATGAAGTAGGTGACCAAAGCCGGACGGCCCTCGGATTTGAGCTTCGCCATGCGGCGGTCGATGCGGGTCGTCATTGTCAGATCTCCATGCCCAGCATCTTGGCCACCGTGTGCACGTCCTTGTCGCCGCGGCCGGACAGGTTGACGATGACGATCTGGTCCTTGTCCATTTTCGGCACGATCTTCATCGCATGCGCGATGGCGTGCGCAGATTCCAGCGCCGGGATGATGCCTTCGACGCGGGTCGTCAGTTGGAAGGCCTCCAGCGCCTCGTCGTCGAGGATCGGCTCATATTCGACGCGGCCCGAATCGCGCAGCCAGGCATGCTCGGGCCCGACGCCCGGATAATCGAGACCGGCCGAGATCGAATGGCCGTCGAGAATCTGGCCGTCCGCATTCTGCAAGAGATAGGTGCGATTGCCGTGCAGCACGCCCGGCGCGCCGGCATTCATCGAGGCGCAGTGCTCGACGCCGTCGAGGCCGCGACCGCCGGCCTCGATGCCGATGATGCGCACATCCTTGTCGTCGAGGAACGGGTGGAAAAGGCCAATGGCGTTGGAGCCGCCGCCGACGGCGGCGATGATGACGTCGGGCAGCCGGCCTTCCTGCTCCAGCATCTGGGCGCGCGCTTCCGTGCCGATCACCGACTGGAAGTCGCGCACCAGCTCCGGATAGGGATGCGGGCCGGCGGCGGTGCCGATCAGGTAATAGGTGTCCTCGACATTGGTGACCCAGTCACGCAGAGCTTCGTTCATGGCGTCCTTCAGCGTGCCGTGGCCGGCGGTGACCGGGCGCACCTCGGCGCCGAGCAGCTTCATGCGAAAGACGTTCGGGCTCTGGCGGGCGACGTCGGTGGCACCCATGTAAACCACGCAAGGATAGCCGAAGCGCGCAGCGACCGTGGCGGAAGCGACGCCATGCTGGCCGGCACCGGTCTCGGCGATGATGCGCTTCTTGCCCATGCGCTTGGCGAGCAGGATCTGGCCGAGGCAATTGTTGATCTTGTGCGAGCCGGTGTGGTTCAGGTCCTCGCGCTTGAAATAGACCTTGGCGCCGCCCCCGAGGCCCTTCGCCGAGGAAACCTCCCGAAGATGCCTTGTCAGGCCTTCGGCGAAATAGAGCTTGGACGGTCTACCGGCATAATGGGTCGAAAGGTTCTCCAGCTCCGCCTTGAACTCCGGATCATTCTTGGCCTTGTTCCACTGCTCTTCGAGATCGAGGATCAGCGGCATCAGCGTCTCGGCGACGAAGCGGCCGCCGAAAATGCCGAACATGCCCTGCTCGTCGGGCCCGGTGCGGAAGGAATTGGGCATAGCCGGCCTGTTCATCGCCGATCTCCTGAGTCTTTGCTTCTGAGCACGTCCTTATCGGAAAACCGGTTCCCACTTTTCCGGGACACGCTCGGGTTTGAAAACTTCCTCAGGCGGCGCGGTCGTCGCGCGCGGCCCTGACGGCCCGGAAAAACTGCTCGATCAGCGCCGGTTCCTTGACGCCCGGAGCGCTCTCCACGCCGGAGGAGATGTCTATCCCGGGCGGATTGGCCAGTCTGAGGGCATCGCCGACATTGGCGGCGTTGAGCCCTCCGGAAAGCATGTAATCGAGGCCGGCGTCAAGGCCGGCAAGGATGCGCCAGTCGAAGGCGACGCCATTGCCGCCAGGCAATTGCGATCCCTTGGGCGGCTTGGCGTCGAACATCAAGCGGTCGGCAACGCCGACATAGGGCTTTATCCGCTCGAGATCCGCGGCTTCGCTGACCGACAGCACCTTCATCACCGGCAGGCCGTAGCGGGTCTTGAGCTCGGCCACCTGCACCGGCGTTTCGGAACCATGCAGTTGCAGCATATCCGGCTGCATCCTCGCGACAATCTCGTCGAGAAGGGCATCATCCGCATCCACGGTGACGGCAACCGCCTTGGCCTTGCCGATGGCCGCCTGGCGCAGACGGCCAGCCTCGGCCGGATCGACGAAGCGGGGGCTTTTGGCAAAGAAGATGAAGCCGACATGGCTGGCCCCGCCGGCAAGCGCGGCGGCCATCGCGGTGTCGGTCTTCAATCCGCAGATCTTGATGTCGAGCGTCATGGCGCGGGATTGGCACGAAAAGCCGCAAGAGTCGAGAAAAAGCATGCCGTTGCCGGGCCGGCGGAAAGCGCTACCTTTCGAATAGGGACACAGGCGGGAGCAGGAAGATCATGACCGACAAGACCGTCGCCGAACTCAGACAGAAGATCGCGCAGGCGCGCGAGGTGATCGCGCATCTGATGGACAAGTCCGCTTTCAACGGCGCCGAGGCGCACCGGGCGCTCGACTATTTCGGCAGCGACGCGTTCGACCGGAATTTTCTGCCGTGGCCGCATGCGAGTGAGGAAGGGCTGCGGCCGGAGGAACTCAACGCGGCGAATGACGATTGAGCGGCTGCGGTGGGCCGCCAGCTATACGGGTGCCAGGGCGACGCCTACTCAAACACGATCGCCTGCAGCGCGCCGCCGTTGCGCTTCAGCCAGTCCTTGCAGCGATCGGTGTCGGGGCAGAGCTTTTCGCACAGCTTCCAGAATTTCGGTCCGTGGTTCATCTCTTTCAGATGCGCGACCTCATGCGCCACCAGGTAATTGATGACCGGCGGCGGCGCCATCATGATGCGCCACGAGAAGGACAGATTGCCCTCCGAGGTGCATGACCCCCAGCGGCTGGAGGTATCCTTGTAGCGGATCGCCTTGGCGCGCTTGCCGATCGCCTCGGTGTGCTTGACCACCAGCTTCTCGATCTCGCGCTTGGCCTCGCGTTTCAGATAATCGGCGATGCGGCGCGGCAGGTGGACACGCTCGCCATGGATGATGAGCAGCAGGCCGCGCTCGTCGCGCGCGATGGTGACGGTGCCGCGTTTCGCCGGCTCATGGACGATGCGGTGCGGCACGCCGCGGATCGGGATCTTGATGCCGGGCCGCACCTGCGGGCGCATCGGCACCTTGGCCAGGCGCTGCTCCAGCCAGTCCTGATGGCGGTCGAGGAACTTCTCCACCTCGCCGCGGCGCAAGCCGGGCGGCACGGTTATGCGCAGCCCCTGGCCGCCGGAATCGATACGCAGCGTCAACCGCCGGGCCCTCGCGCTCTCGACGATTTTGAGCGGCAGGGTGCGGCCGGCGACGCAATGCTCGCGCTCCACGACGGGCTTGGGTTCTGGCTTGGTCAGATTGCGAAAGAAGCCGAGGGTCATGGCCGGACGATACGCGATTCGAGAAAAACGACCAGTAGAGTGAGGCTACATGGAGAACAAAAAAGAAACGGCGCCGCTTGCGCGACGCCGCATGTCGGCCGAGCCTTATGATTGAGGCTCAGTCGTCAAGGAGGTTCGAGCCCTTGCCGCGCCTCGGCCCCGTCGCTCCGGTCGGACCACTGGTCGTGGTCGGCGCGGTCCGCTTGTTGCGCTCGGCCATGAAGCGGTCGAACTCTTCCTGGTCCTTGGCACGGCGCAGCTCGCGGGCATACTCGTCGAACTCGTTCAGCATCTCGTCGAGCTTGCGGCGCTCCTCGGCGAGGCGTTCGAGTTCCTTCTCGCGCCAGTCGTCGAAAGCGACGTTGCCGGTGCGGGACGAGCCATGGCCCCAGCGGGCCGCCTTTTCCGAGCCACGGCGGCAGCCGGCGAAGATGCCGTCGGTGGCGCGGTTGACATCGCGCTTGAAGCCTTCGAGCCGGTCGCCCCAGATGATGTAGGCAAGCATGGCGAAGCCCAGCGGCCAGAACACCATGAAGCCGATCACCATCAGCGCGATGGTCGCCGGCGTCCAGGCCGGACGGATCAATGCACTTGTGTTCATTTTCTCCCAATCCTTCCGTTGGAGACAGCCAAACCGGCTGCGTGGAATCGAAATGGGAAGGCGAAATCGGCGATTCAAGGCAAGTCCGGCCAAAACCGGCGAAAGGCCTGAAATGATTATCGCTTTTTGAGTTTCTCGAGGAAAAGCACTGCCATTCCGGCGACCAGCCCCCAAAAAGCCGCGCCGACGCCGAACAAGGTGAGCCCTGAGGCCGTCACCGCAAAGGTGAGCGTGGCCGGCATGCGCTCGCCCGCATCATGGAGCGCGATCGAGAGCGCGTTGGCTAAAGGCGCCATCAGCGCCAGGCCGGCGACCAGCACGATCAGGCTCTGCGGCAGGACGGCGAAGATCGCCACCAGCGAAGCGCCGAAGATGGCGAAGACCAGATAGGCGAGCGCATAGAACGGCCCCGTCTTCCAGCGCTCGGCGGGATCCGGATGGACATCCGGGCCGGTGCAGATCGCCGCGGAGATCGCCGCCAGATTGGTCGTCGAGGCGCCGAACGGCGCCGAGAGCAGCGAGAACAGCCCGGTGACGCCGATCAGCGGGCCAGGTTCCGGGTGGTAGCCGGCGGCTTTCAGCACCGCGAGACCGGAGAGGTTCTGCGAGGCCATGGTGACGAGGTAGAGCGGCAAGGCCAGGCCAATGATCGCCGAAACGGTGAACTGCGGCGCGATCAGCGTCAATGTCGACAATTCCGGCGCCGGCAGGCCGCCGACACGGCCGGTGAAGAAGGCAGCAAGGCCGCCGCCGATCAGCACGACAAGGACCGAAACCGCCGGGTTGAACAGCCGGATGACGAAGAAGGCGGCGATCAGCGGCAGGATTAGCCACGGATCGGCGGGAATGGCCTTGACCGCGTTGATGGCGAAGGCGACCAGAATGCCGGCCAGCATGCCGGACGCCACCGAGGCCGGAATCTGCGCGATCAGCCGGGTCAGCGGCTTGAACAGACCGGTGGCGATCAACAGGATGCCGGTGACGATGAAAGCGCCGACGGCTTGCGCCATGGTGAAGCCGCTGGAGGCCGCGATCAGCGCCAGGCCCGGCGTCGACCAGGCGGTGATGACCGGCATTTTCGTGCGCCAGGACAGCCACAGGCATTCGATGGCCATGGCCAGGCAGATGGCCGTCACTCCGCTCGCGGTCTCGATCTGAGTGGCGCCGATCGCCTTGGCGGCGGCAATGACGATGGCCAAAGTGCCGCCAAAGCCGACGATCGCCGCAACGAAGGCGGATATCGGGATTGAAATGCGCATGCTCATGAAACCCGCTGGACCAGGTCGCCGACGGCGCGGTTGAGCATGTCGAGATCCTCCGGGCGGGAGAGGCGATGATCGCCGTCGGGGATAAGCGACAGCGTGACGTCATCGGCCGGCAGCAGTGCGGCGAGCTTCAGCGCATGGCCGGAAGGCACGTCGGGATCGGCGAGACCCTGCAGGATATGCACCGGGCAATGAGTGTCGATCGGCCCGGTCATCACCCGGTTCGCGCGGCCGTCCTCGATCAGCGCGCGCGTGTAGATATAGGGCTCGGCGGAATAGTCGGACGGTTCCTCGAAAAATCCCTTTTTCGAAAGGTCGCGCTTCTGCGCCCTGGTCAGCACCGGCTCGATCAGCTCGACGGTGAAATCGGGCGCAGGCGCAAGCAGCACCAGGCCGGCGATGCGGCCGTCGCCTGCCTTGCGCAATTCCTGCACCATGCGCAGCGCAATCCACGCCCCCATCGAGGAGCCGACCAGGATCTGCTTGCCCTTGCAGAAGCGGCGAAAGACGGCGAGGCTCTCGGCCAGCCATTTCGAGATCGTGCCCTCGGCGAATTCGCCGCCCGATTCGCCGTGGCCGGAATAGTCGTGGCGCAGATAGGCGCGGCCTTCGCGGCTCGCCCAGGCCGACAGCGCCTCGGCCTTGGTGCCCAGCATGTCGGACTTGTAGCCGCCCAGCCAGACGATGCCCGGCGCTGAGCCCGGCCCCTGCCTGACAGCGATCTGCGTTCCGTTCACGTCGATGAAAACTGGTGCGCTGGCGTCCATGACCTCGTCCTTCCGGCCGGTCTTTTGGCACATCCGGCGGTTCGCGGAAAAGTGCTCGCACCTTTTCTTTGCTTGGTGCAGGCAATGGCAAGCTTTGAGGTGATTTCCTGGCGAGGCTGTGCTATTGACTCCGGCCGCGCGCTCACCACATAGGCGCGTCCAAGCGATTGAACTCAAAGAAACCCTGAACGAAACGGCCGAGGAGACCACGACCATTCGCAGACCTTTCAAAGCAGCGGCCCCGACCAAGGACGGTCCGCGCTCCAACCGAGACATCCGGGTGCCCCGGGTCCAGCTCATCGACGCAGAAGGCCACAACCGTGGCGAAGTTTCCATCAACGACGCGCTGCTGCTGGCCGAAGAGGCCGGGCTGGATCTCGTCGAGATATCGCCCAACGCGCAGCCGCCCGTCGTCAAGATCCTCGATCTCGGCAAGCTGAAATACGCCAACCAGAAGAAGGCGGCCGAGGCGCGCAAGAACCAGAAGGTCATCGAGATCAAGGAGATCAAGATGCGCCCGAACATCGACAGCCATGACTACGAAACCAAGATGAAGGCCGTGCGGCGCTTCTTCGAGGACGGCGACAAGGTCAAGTTGACGCTGCGTTTCCGCGGCCGCGAAATGGCGCATATGGAACTCGGCATGCAGCTCCTGAACAAGGTGCGCGAGGAAGTCGCGCCGATCGCCAAGGTCGAGGCCGAGCCGAAGCTCGAAGGCCGACAGATGATGATGGTGCTGGCGCCCCGCTGACGGTGCGCCTCACGTTTTCCTTTCCGTCCTGGAGCCATTCCGGCGCGATCGCCGCAAGCTGTCGCGCCGATCACGGTTTCGCGAGAGAGAATTGACCGGCCGGCGCTGCTTGGCGCTCCAAAATCCGCCTGAATTGCCGCGCAGGGCGACCCGACGATCGGCGGGGGCGCCTGTTTTTCTATCCGATCGCCGGCTCCTCGACGATCGAGCTCCTTGATCGCGAGCAAATCGACGATCGGGTTTCCCGATCGCGATCAAAACACGACGATCGGATTGGCCATGGTCGATGAAACAAAGATCCCGACCGACAACCAGATAGAAGGGTTGGGCGGCTACCAGTATATGCGCCGCATCGTGCTGGCGGTGCTCATCGTGGTGCTGTTTGCGGCACTCCTGTTCGGCCAGTCGACGTTCCCTCCCGAGACGCCCGTGCACGAGACGATCGAGATGTTCGGCGTGCTCCTGATCTTCCTGGGCATCGTCGGGCGCTTGTGGTCGACGCTCTACATCGGCGGCCGCAAATCCTCCGAAGTGGTCACCGGCGGGCCCTATTCGATCACCCGCAACCCGCTCTATCTGTTCTCGACCGTGGCGGCAGCCGGCGTTGGCGCGCAGATCGGCTCGTTTTCCGGCATCATCCTCTTCGCGGTCCTTTGCGCCGGCGCCTTCCACGTCGTCATCCTGCGCGAGGAGCGCTATCTCAAGGAAGTCCTCGGCGCTCCCTACAAAGCCTATCTGGCGCGCGTGCCTCGCTTCTTTCCGAAGCTTTCGCTCTACCAGGAAGGCGACACCGGCAGCTTCAAGCCGCGCCTGCTGTTGAACACGCTGCTCGACGGGCTGGTGTTCCTGGTGGCGCTGCCGGCCTTCGAACTGATCGACGGCGCGCAGCAGTCGGGGGTGCTGCCGGTGTGGTTCACGCTGCCCTGAACGGGACAGCGCGCCGCGGGGCGGGTAGTGTCTCAGTTTGAAATTAGGAATTGAGATCAGCAATCGGAGTCGCATAGACGACGATACCGTAACCCTCTTGGACCGCAGTCGCAGCTGCGTTTCGCAACGGTTCGTCGCTGATCGAAGAAATTTCGATTTCCAGCCTTTTCGAGCCTCTTACCTCGATCAGCTCCCATCCGCATTCGGCCAGAAACCGTGGTGATGATGAGAGTGCAGTCCCCAAGTCGTGGGCATTGATGTAGACCAAAAGTGCGTGGCGTTCCCCATCGGGATACTGGGTGTGCCTGTTCGCGCAGGCTATGATTTTCAATACGTGGATGCTCATTTGGCCTTTCGTACTTTTCCCGTAGGGACCGCGCTTGCCCGGCTTCGGAGCAACGGCGTCCATCTTCGCGCAATGGTCGTCCATCGACCAGAGCGTCTTGGACACGCCAGCGGCCATTGCCGGCGTCATCTTCAGCGTCTTGTGCTTTGCGGTAAGTACATAGGAGTTCGGCGCAGGCGATAACCCCTAGGCGGAAGCGCATATTTCAAACTGAGACACTACCGCAGGGCGTGAGGTGTTGCGCACGAGCCCTGTTTGATCTATAGGACCGCCGTTCTGCGTATCGGGCCGGAAATCATCTCTGATTTACGGAAAGCACGATACGCAGAGCAAAAACAAAAACCGCCCGGCAGGGCATGCCGTGGCGGTTTCATTTGCTTTTCGGGCTCTGGTCGGCCCGAAGCGAGAAAAGAAGCGCGATGGTGCGCCACATTACGGAGTAGCAAAATGCCCAAGATGAAGACCAAATCGGCCGCCAAGAAGCGGTTCAAGATTACCGCCACCGGCAAGGTGCTGTCGGCTGCCGCCGGCAAGCGCCACGGCATGATCAAGCGTTCCAACAAGTTCATTCGCGATGCCCGCGGCACGATGGTTCTGGCTGAACCGGACGGCAAGAAGGTCATCAAGAATTTTCTGCCGAACGGCCTTTAAGCATTCGGTCCGGAACAGCGTTTTAAGGAGATCATGACATGGCACGCGTAAAGAGAGGCGTCACCGCCCACGCCAAGCACAAGAAGGTCCTGAAAGCCGCCAAGGGCTTCTACGGCCGTCGCAAGAACACCATCCGCATCGCCAAGCAGGCGGTGGAAAAGTCGCTGCAGTACGCCTATCGCGACCGCAAGAACCGCAAGCGCTCGTTCCGCGCGCTGTGGATCCAGCGCATCAATGCAGCGGTGCACGAGCACGGCCTGACCTATGGCCGCTTCATCGACGGCCTCAACAAGGCCGGCATCGAGATCGACCGCAAGGTTCTTTCGGACATGGCCATCCACGAGCCGCAGGCTTTCGCAGCCCTTGTGGCCAAGGCCAAGGTGGCGCTCGAATATCTGAAGAACACCACGCCGAATGCTTTTGAGAGCGCTGTCGCCTAAGCCAGCGCTTCCCAAGCATTCGCTATTCTGATTTGGGGAACCCGCGCTGGCACGGCTGGCGCGGGTTTTTCTTATGCCTGATGCAACCAAATTGGTGACGCGCCGAACCCCGGTGGTTGCCCGATCGAGAGAGTTTCGCCGTGAACGCCACCGCTGGAAATCTTGAAACCCTTGAAGCTTCTTTGATGGCCGACATCGCGGCCGCGGCCGACGAGCAGGCGATCGAGGCTGTGCGCGTCTCGGCGCTGGGCAAGAAGGGCTCGGTCTCCGAGATGCTGAAAACGCTCGGCGCGATGAGCGCCGAGGAGCGGCAGGTCAAGGGCCCGGCGATCAATGGGCTGAAGAACCGCGTCACCGAGGCGCTGACGGCGCGCAAGTCGGAGCTGAAGGACGTGGCGATCGCGGCGCGGCTCGCCGCCGAGACGGTCGACGTCACGCTGCCGGTGCGCCAGTCGCCGGCCGAGCGCGGCCGCATCCATCCGATCAGCCAGGTGATCGACGAGATAGCGGCGATCTTTGGCGACCTCGGCTTCGCGATCGCCGAAGGTCCGGACATCGAGACCGACTATTACAATTTCACCGCGCTCAACTTCCCGGAAGGCCACCCGGCGCGCGAGATGCACGACACCTTCTTCTTCCAGCCGGACGAGAAGGGCGAACGCAAGCTTTTGCGCACGCACACCTCGCCCGTGCAGATCCGCACCATGGAGCAGCAGAAGCCGCCGATCCGCATCGTCATCCCCGGCAAGACCTACCGGCAGGATTCGGACGCAACGCACTCGCCGATGTTCCATCAGGTCGAGGGGCTGGTAATCGACAAGACCGCCAACATCGCCAACATGAAGTGGGTGCTGGAGGAATTCTGCAAGGCCTTCTTCGAAGTGCCGAGCGTCAAGATGCGCTTCCGGCCGTCCTTCTTTCCGTTCACCGAGCCCAGCCTCGAGGTCGACATCCAGTGCGACCGCTCGCGGCCGGGAGAAGTGCGCTTCGGCGAAGGCTCCGACTGGATGGAGATCCTGGGCTGCGGCATGGTGCATCCCAACGTGTTGCGTTACGGCGGGCTCGATCCCGACGAATACCAGGGCTTTGCCTGGGGCATGGGTATCGACCGCATCGCCATGCTGAAATACGGCATGCCGGACCTGCGCGCCTTCTTCGACGCCGACGTGCGCTGGCTCACGCATTACGGCTTCCGGCCGCTCGACATGCCGACGCTGTTCGGGGGCCTTTCCACATGACCGCTCCCCACACCGGGGGTTGCCGCTGCGGCGCGGTGCGGTTCGAGGCCTCGGCCGAGCCGCACCACATCAGCTATTGCCATTGCGGCGATTGCCGGCGCGCCAGCGGCGCGCCGGTGTCGGCCTTTATCGGCTTCACGGCCGACCAGATCGCGCTCGAAGGCAAGTCGCTGAAGAGCTACCGGAACGGCCCGGTGGCGCGCTCGTTCTGCGGCATTTGCGGCTCGCCGATCGCCTATAGCGACGAGCGGCTCGCCGGCCATATTTACTTCACGCTCGGCGCCATGGACATGCCTGCCTATTTCAGGCCGACGCTGCATGCACATGTGCGCGAGCAGCTGCCCTTCCTGCATATGCCCGATTCACTGCCGCGGCACCTCAAGACGAGCGTGGCTAGACCTGACGCGCAAAGCCCTTCCTACGGAACACAGTCATGAAATTCACCCTCTCCTGGCTCAAGGACCATCTCGAGACCGACGCCTCGCTTGCCGAAATCGTCGAGCGGCTGACGGCGATCGGCCTCGAAGTCGAACATGTCGACGACAAGGCGGGCCTAAAACCCTTTGTCATAGCCAAGGTGCTGACTGCCGTGCAGCATCCCGACGCCGACCGGCTGCGGGTGCTTACGGTCGATGCCGGCGACGGCAGGCCGCCGGTGCAGGTGGTGTGCGGGGCGCCCAACGCACGCGCCGGCCTTGTCGGCGCTTTTGCTGCGCCCGGCACCTATATTCCCGGCATCGACGTGACGCTTTCGGTCGGCAAGATTCGCGGCGTCGAGAGCCATGGCATGATG
>NZ_RZSF01000181.1:0-13277 GCF_004023325.1 Mesorhizobium sp. M1A.F.Ca.ET.072.01.1.1
GGATCAGCGCGTAGGCAAAGATCTGGCGGCGGGTCGAGGCGTGTCCGGCGACGTTCGGCATCATCGGAATGCCGGCGCGGGCGTAGTCGTCCGACTTGAACAGCGCCAGCGCCCAGAAATGCGGCGGAGTCCAAAGGAAAATGATCAGGAAAAGAATCAGGCTTTCGAGGCTGACCGATCCGGTCACCGCCGCCCAGCCGATCACCGGCGGGATGGCGCCGGCGGCGCCGCCGATGACGATGTTCTGCGGCGTCCAGCGCTTCAGCCACATCGTGTAGATGACGGCGTAGAAGAAGATGGTGAAGGCAAGAAGCGCCGCCGACAGCCAGTTGATGAGCACGCCCAGCGTCATCACCGACAGCGCGGAGAGCACGAGGCCGAAGCTCAGCGCCTCACCCGGCGTGACGCGCCCGGCCGGCACCGGACGGCTCGCTGTCCTGGTCATCACCGCGTCGATATCGGCGTCGTACCACATGTTGAGAGCGCCCGAGGCGCCGGCGCCGATGGCAATCGCCAGGATCGCGATCACCGCCAGCAGCGGATTGATGGCGACCGGCGCCGCGACCATGCCGACAAAGGCCGTGAAGACGACCAGCGACATCACGCGCGGCTTGAGGAGGGCGAAGAAATCGCCCGCGGTGGCTTCCGACATGCGAAAGCCAACTTCCTCCATCAATTTGTGGTCGGCAAGGGCCATGCGTACTTAAAGTCCATCATTCCGTTGGCCAGGACCGCCGGGCGAGCCGGCGGTCCTGTATCTGCGGCCTTACTTGATCTTCGGCAGCTGTTCCCACTGGTGGAACGGCGGCGGCGACGGCAGCTGCCATTCGAGCGTGGTGGCACCCTCGCCCCACGGATTGGCGCCCGCGACGCGCTTCTTCTGGAAGGCCTCGAACACGCCATAGAGGAAGATCGCAACGCCGACGGCGGCGATGTAGGAGCCGTAGGACGAGATCATGTTCCAGCCGGCAAACGCATCCGGATAGTCGACAGTGCGGCGCGGCATGCCAGCAAGGCCGAGGAAGTGCTGCGGGAAGAAGATCAGGTTGACGCCGACGAAGGTGACCCAGAAGTGGGTGTTGGCGATCACCGGCGAGTACATGTAGCCGGTCATCTTCGGGAACCAGTAGTACCAGCCGGCGAAGATGGCGAACACGGCGCCCAGCGACAGCACGTAGTGGAAGTGGGCGATCACGAAATAGGTGTCGTGCAGCGAGCGGTCGAGGCCGGCATTTGCCAGCTGAACGCCGGTGACGCCACCGATCGTGAACAGGAAGATGAAGCCCAGCGCCCACAGCATCGGCGGCTTGAAGGAGATCGAGCCGCCCCACATCGTGGCGATCCAGGAGAAGATCTTCACGCCCGTCGGAACCGCGATGACCATGGTGGCGAACACGAAATAGCGCTGCGTGTCGAGCGACAGGCCGGTCGTGTACATGTGGTGCGCCCAGACGATGAAGCCGACGGCGCCGATCGCGACCATGGCGTAGGCCATGCCGAGATAGCCGAAGACCGGCTTCTTCGAGAAGGTCGAGACGATGTGGCTAACGATGCCGAAGCCCGGCAGGATCAGGATGTACACCTCGGGATGGCCGAAGAACCAGAACAGGTGCTGGAAGAGCAGCGGGTCGCCGCCCTGGTCCGGCACGAAGAAGGCGGTGCCGAAGTTGCGATCGGTGAGCAGCATGGTGATGGCGCCCGCCAGAACCGGCAGCGACAAGAGCAGCAGGAAGGCCGTGATCAGCACCGCCCAGGCGAACAGCGGCATCTTGTGCATGGTCATGCCAGGCGCGCGCATGTTGAAGATGGTGGTGATGAAATTGATCGCACCGAGAATCGACGAGGCGCCGGCGATGTGGAGCGACAGAATCGCAAGGTCCATTGCGGGGCCCGGCTGGCCGGATGTCGAGAGCGGCGGATAGATCGTCCAGCCGCCGCCGACGCCGAAGGCGCCGGGCGCGCTCGGTACGAACATCGAGCCGAGCAGCAGGAGGAAGGCCGGCGGCAGCAGCCAGAAGGAGATGTTGTTCATGCGCGGGAAGGCCATGTCCGGCGCGCCGATCATGATCGGCACCATCCAGTTGGCGAAGCCGCCGATGAGCGCCGGCATCACCATGAAGAAGATCATGATCAGGCCGTGCGCGGCGCCGAAGGCATTGTACATGCTCTTGCCGCCGTCGATGGCGGCATCACCCTGCATGCCGTAGACCATCTGCGCCAGACCGCTGAAGATCTGGATGCCCGGCTCCTGCAGCTCCATGCGGATGGCGACCGAAAGCGCGCCGCCGATAATCCCGGCCATGATCGCGAAGATCAGGTAGAGCGTGCCGATGTCCTTGTGGTTGGTCGAGTAGACCCAGCGGACCCAGCCATGCGGCCTGTGGTCGTGGTGGTCGTGAGCTGCAGCCTCTGCCATATTCCGCTCCGTTCCCTAATTCTTGCTAACCCGCGGCGTCAGTTGCCGGCGGCCGCTACCTTGTTGGTACCATCGATCTCGGCCATCAGCGCCTTGTTGGCGGCGGGCACGTCGGTCTTGGCCGTCTCCAGCCAGGTCTTGAACTGCGCGTCGGAGACGACGCGAACCGCGATCGGCATAAAGGCGTGATCCTTGCCGCAGAGCTGCGAGCACTGGCCGTAATAGAGGCCTTCCTTCTCCGCCTTGAACCAGGTCTCGTTGGTGCGGCCGGGCACGGCATCCATCTTGATGCCGAAGGACGGCACGGCGAAGGAGTGGATGACGTCAGTGGCGGTGATCAGCACGCGGGTCATGGTGTTGACCGGCACCACCAGCTCATTGTCGACGGCGAGCAGGCGCGGATAGAGGTTGCGGTCTTCCTTGCCGGCCTTGGCGCGGTCACCGTCCTGAAGGATCGCCGAGTTGAAGGAGAAGCTCTTGTCGACCTGGTATTCGTAGTCCCAATTCCATTGGTTCCCGGTCGCCTTGACGGTCAGCTTGGCTTCTTCCGGCGGGGTATACTGCGCGGTGAGCAGTTGGAACGAGGGGATGGCGATGAGCAGCAGCACGATGACCGGGCCGACGGTCCAGATCACCTCGATCAGCGTGTTGTGGCTGGTCCGGGAAGGAACCGGGTTGGCGCTCGCGCGGAACCGCAGGATGACATAGGCGAGCAGGACCAGCACCAGCAGGGTGATGACCACGATGAATACGAAGGTGTAGTTTCCGAACCATTCGATTTGCCGCATCATGTCGGTCGCAGGCGCCTGGAAGGCGGTTTCCCATGGCCGCGGCTGATCCGCATAGGCGGATGCGCTGGAGAGGAGCGTGCCCGCGGCCGCAGCACCTGCCAGAAGTCTGGCGCTTGCCATGAATTTTCTCATCGCCCTCTCGTCTCCCACTTCCTGCAATCGGATCGCACCAATAACGAACGACGCCGGGATGGGGAATCCCGGTCTGTCCCTAAGGTGGTTCAAACCATACTCTATTTCCCTCCGCAAGGAAGGAGCGGGCGAAACCGTGCGGCATTTTTGCGCGCAGCCCGAAGGGCATCCCCGACCATCGCCGCCCCCGCGCCGGGTGGTCGCAATTCGGGCGAATTTGCTCTGGAAAAGCGCGTAATTGCCGGTATCTCGGCGGGCTGGCGACGGTCTCGTCCTTTACTTGGCCTTGGCGCAGCTTAAAGTGCCGTGATTCGCAATGGAGCCGTTATGACTTCCTGGCTTTCGAGACCCTTGGCGAAGGTTATCTTCCTTGCCGCCTCGCTTAGCGCCAGCGTGGCGAACGCCGCGCCGCCGCAGACCGCGGCGCCGCCCAGCGGCACGGTCAAGTCGACGCATGGCGCGTGGTCGATCATCTGCGACACGCCGGCCGGCGCGACCTCCGAGCAATGCGTGATGATGCAGAACGTCGTCGCCGAGGACCGTCCGGAGATGGGGCTTTCCGTCGTGGTGCTGCGCACCGCCGACAACAAGGCGGAGATCCTGCGGGTGCTGGCACCGCTCGGCGTGCTCCTGCCCAACGGGCTCGGCCTCAATGTCGACGGCAAGGACATCGGCCGCGCCTATTTCGTGCGCTGCTTCCAGGACGGCTGCTACGCGGAAGTGATCCTCGAGAAGCCACTGCTCGACACGCTGAAGAACGGCACGTCGGCCACCTTCATCGTGTTCCAGACGCCGGAGGAAGGCATCGGCATTCCGGTCGATCTGAAGGGATTCGCCGAAGGCTTCTCGGCTCTGCCCTAAGTCCAGCGGCGGCAACGCGGCCGCCAGTCGGCTCGGGGCGATGACGATCGCGTGTGAAGGCCGGCGATTGTCTTGACCTCACTTCGCCCCTACATCGGGGGAATGCGAAACCGCCAGCGGACAGCCCTGCCATGAACAGCCTGATCGGCCAATTCGACATTTCCGACGACCGCGTCAAAGAGATCGTCGCCGATACCATCAAAGGCGCCGACGACGGCGAACTGTTCCTCGAATACAGCGAGAACGAAGCGCTGATGTTCGACAACGGCCGGCTGAAGACGGCGAATTTCAACACCGACCAGGGTTTCGGGCTGCGCGCCGTCGCCGGCGAGGCGAGCGGCTATGCCCATTCGAGCGACCTGTCGGAAGCCTCGCTGCTGCGCGCCGCCGATGCCGTCTCCGCGGTCAAGGGCGGCTATTCCGGAATGCTTGCCGCAGCGCCCGCGCGCACCAATCGCCACCTTTACGGCGACGAGAATCCCATCCCCTCGCCCAGTTTCGAGGCCAAGGCGAAGCTGTTGCAGGAGATCGACGCCTGGCTGCGCGCCGCCGATCCGCGCGTGCGCCAGGTGACGGCTTCGCTCGCCGCCTCGTGGCAGCATGTCGAGATCGTGCGCGGCGACGGCCAGGTGGTGCGCGATATCCGCCCGCTGGTCAGGATGAACGTCTCGGTGGTGGTCGGCGATGGCGACCGCCAGGAGAGCGGCTCCTACGGAATGGGCGGCCGCAAGAGCTTTGGCGAGTTCCTCACCGAGGAGAGTTGGAAGCACGCCGCGCGCGAGGCGCTGCGACAGGCGCTGGTCAATCTCGAGGCCGTTCCGGCGCCGGCAGGCACATTCGACATCGTGCTTTCCAGCGGCTGGCCGGGCGTGATGCTGCACGAGGCTGTCGGCCATGGCCTCGAGGGCGACTTCAACCGCAAGAAAACATCCGCCTTCGCCGGCCTGATGGGCAGCCAAGTAGCGGCAAAGGGCGTCACCGTCGTCGATGACGGCACCATCGCCGAGCGGCGCGGCTCGCTTACCGTGGACGACGAAGGCACGCCTTCGGCGCGCAATGTGCTGATCGAGGACGGCAAGCTGGTCGGCTACATGCAGGACCGCCAGAATGCGCGGCTGATGGGCATGAAGGCGACCGGCAACGGCCGGCGCGAAGGCTATGCCCACCAGCCGATGCCGCGCATGACCAACACCTACATGACCTCGGGCGATACCGCGCCGGAAGAGATCATCGCCTCGGTCAAGAACGGCATCTATGCCGTCTCTTTCGGCGGCGGACAGGTCGACATCACCTCAGGCAAGTTCGTGTTCGGCTGCACCGAGGCCTACATGATCGAGGACGGCAAGGTGACGCAGCCGATCAAGGGCGCAATGCTGATCGGCAACGGGCCCGACGCCATGCACCGCGTCACCATGGTCGGCAACGACATGAAACTCGACAACGGCATCGGCATGTGCGGCAAGGCCGGACAGGGCGTGCCGGTCGGGGTCGGCCAGCCGCATCTGAGGATGAACCAGATGACGGTGGGCGGCACCAGGGTTTGAGCACGCTCAATCCGGCAGGTTTGAATAGCACTCCGCCGCTTGAGTATCTTACCTGTGTCTTACATGGGGTAAGCTTGCGATGGCTGGTGCCGAAAAACTCATAACCACCGTCTCGACCAAGGGACAAGTGATCCTCCCCAGCGTGATCCGGAAACGGAGGGACTGGGGTGCCGGCACACGTCTGCAGGTCGAAGACACACCAGACGGTGTTCTTCTGAAGCAAGTGCCGGCCTTCACCCCGACGCGACCGGAAGACGTGGTTGGCCTGCTGCCGCACCGCGGCAAGCAGAAGACGCTTGAAGAGATGAACGCGAGTGTCCTTGCCGAAGCGCGGCGGCGCCATGCTCGCAATTGATCCCAACCTTGTCGTCAGATACCTGACGAACGACCATCCTGAACGGTCACCTCGATCCGGCCGGAAAGCTCACACCTAGCTACCCGCCGGAGCGCGAACACAATCGTGTTAGCAGATTATTAATTGTTCAATTGCTTTGGCCGACGCTTCCGACTTAACTATCAGCAGTCTTCTCGTTGCGGTGGTGTTGGCAGTGCTGCGTTCCCCTGGCGTCCTGACCTCTTCATTCCTCCTTGGCCTTTGCTCATTGATCGGAGTGACGTCGCTTTGCGTCGACACGGCGGCGGCGCAGTCGACATTGTTCAAGCGGCCATCGAGTCCGGTCGACCTGCGCTCCGCCGCAGTGGGAGGACGTACCAGCGTCCCTTATGGCTGGATCGATTTCTGCCACCGCCGGCCGAAAGAGTGCAAAGTGCCTGCCCTGCAGCCGGCGAACGTCAAGCTGACCGCGCAGAACATGCGAACCCTCAAGCGCATAAACCAGAAGGCGAACCGCGCCATCAAGCCCGTCAGCAACTTTGATCACTGGGGCACGATGATGGACCACTGGGACTATCCGGTGGACGGCAAGGGCGACTGCAAGATCTACGCGCTCTACAAGCGCAAGCTTCTCATGGAAGCGGGATTTCCCCGCCAGGCGCTGCTGATGACGGTGGTGCGCGACCTGAACAACGAAGGCCACACCATCCTGACCGTGAAGACCGACAAGGGCGATCTCGTGCTCGACAATCTGGTCGACGAAGTCCGGCCCTGGAACGCGACCGGCTATTATTTCCTGAAGCGCCAGTCGCAGCAGAACCCGAATATCTGGGTATCGATCAATCAGCGCGGCGGCACGCCGAAAACCTGACGGATGCCGCCAGGCTCAACCGAGCGGCCTCGACAGCCGATACGCGCAGACCGGCGCCTCTGCCTTGCACGTTCATGGCCGAAAAATCGGCTCGCAAAGATAAGGCGCAGGCTCGACCGCGCCAACCTACTGGTTGCAGGCCGGCTCGCCCTGCTGTCCGCAAGAGAGCTTCTTCTTGGGCTGCGGCTTCTCTCGGGGGACACTCCGCTCTTGCATCCGCGGCCTCGGCTGCGAACGGAATT
The DNA here is from genome assembly GCF_004023325.1 of Mesorhizobium sp. M1A.F.Ca.ET.072.01.1.1. NCBI lineage: Bacteria > Pseudomonadati > Pseudomonadota > Alphaproteobacteria > Hyphomicrobiales > Phyllobacteriaceae > Mesorhizobium > Mesorhizobium sp. M1A.F.Ca.ET.072.01.1.1. The sequence continues at coordinate 7,192 of NZ_RZSF01000181.1, forward strand.
CCGGGCGAGGCTCCGATCTCTGCCGCCGCAGCACCTGCTCGTTAGGCCTTTCCTGCCTGAACTGGCGCTGCGCATTGTCGTTCGGCCTATTGACCTTGAAGTTGCGCTGGACGGTGACATCCCGGCCGGCGGAACCTTCTTCGTTCTGCAGCCGGCGCAACGTCCTGCGCCTGTCGTTCCCGCTGGTTGAGCCCTGATTCTCGTCGGAGAACACGGTCGGATTGTTCCTCCTGAGCCGCTTCTGCACGGCCGGTCCATTGTCGGTTGGCCCACCACTAACGCTCGGCAGTCTGCGGAACTTCTTGCTCTTGGCCGAGCCCTGGTTGTCATCGGAGAACATTTCGGGGGTGTTCTTTCTGAGCCGCTCGCGCACGCTCGGCCGGTTCTCGGCCGGCATCCGGTTGACGGTAGGCAGCTTGCGGACCTTCCTGCCCTCGTCGCTCGCGGCGGCCGAACCTTGTTCGTTCGGTTCGACCACGGACTGGCCTGCGGACAAATCCTTGCGCGTCAGCTTCCTCGGCTTGCCACCGTTCCGTTCGGAGGAAGCCTTGGGATTGTTCTGCCTCAACTTCTCCTGCGCGCTCTGCCCGTTGTCGGCCGGCATGCCGTTGACGGCGGGCAGGTTGCGGAGCTTTTTACCCCTCTTCCGATCTGTGTCCAGCTTCCCGGTCCGGTCAGGACCGGCATTTCCGATCGCCTCTTGGTTGCCGCCCGAGACGCCTTGCCTGCCAGGTTGCCTCTTCAACTTGTTGCCGGGCAAGTTCTGGCCGTCGGGCGCCGGCTTGCCGTTGACCAGCGGCAGCCTCTTGCCATCGGCTCCGGGCAAAGCGTGATCGGTTGAGAGCTTGCCGGTTCTGGACGAGGTCTCCGGCGAGGTGTCAGGCTGCTCGCGCTGGATAACACGCTGACCAGGCTTCGGCGGCAGGGCGCCCTGTTGCTGCTGATCGGATGTGGCCTGACGGAACTTGGCCGCCCTCTTCTGCAGAAGCGGCGGCAGGGGAACCTTGGCCGCCAGCGCATCGGCACGGCCACCAACGGCGCCTTCCATCGTCTTCTGGGCTGTACGGCGGTCAAGCCGAACACCGGCGCTCGGCTGCGCAGCCCGGTCGATGGTCTCGTTTTTGATCGTCGTGTTGATGGTGTTGATGACCGTCGTGTTGTGGATGTTGTTGAAGATGATGGCGTTCGGCGGCGGCACGACGTGGCGCGGCGGGTTGATGAATCCGGGGATCGGCACGAATACCGGCGTCGGCAGGACGAACACTTCGATCGGCGGCGGAGGTGGCGGAAGCACGATGAAATCCGGCGGCGGCGGCGGCAGGAAGATCACCGTGATCGACGGCGGCGGTTCGAAGTCGAAATCGGGATCGTCGAAATAGAGCACCGGACGGTCGATATAGATGATTTCCTCCTCCGGCGGCGGCGGCAAATCATACTCATAGACGGTGAACTCCTCCGGCGGCTCCAGAGCAGCGTCGAAATGTTCGAGCCGCCGTCGTGCGTCCCAGGCATGCGGACCACGCGGATAGCGCCGCAGATAAGACCAGTAGGCTTCCGGCGTGTCCTCCAGCCAGGTCTCGCGCCAGGTGATCGCCTCGCGCCGCGCAGCGACAATGGCGCGCACGCGCTTAGCCATCGGATCGTGTGGATAGGCGGCGAGGAAATCCTCGTAGCCGCGCATCGTGTCGCGGTCGAGAGCCGCGATATAAGCGTCACGAGCGTCGAAATCCTGGATCGCCCTGGTCCGATTGGAGCGGGATTCGGCCTCCGAAACCTTGGGCGCGGGCGCGTCCGCGGCACGGTCGAAGAAGACGAAAGGCGCGGTGATCTTCGAGGCATGCCACGGAACTTCCGCGCCTTGCGTCATCTCGTTGACGCGCAGCCGCGTGCGGTCGAACACCTCGTCAAGCGACAACCCGCCCTCGCGTATCATTTCGGCGAGCGCCTGAGCATAGGCGCCGTAAGGGCCCTTGCCTTCCGGCGCGACCGTTCCCGGAGCCGCGTTGAACGCAATCAGCATGTTCGGGTCGGGATCGACAAGCGCGAGACCACCGGCCAGGGGCTGGCTCATCTTGGGCAAGGCATCAGGCCGCGCCGCGTCGAGCACGACGATGTTTACCTTCGTCGGCAATCCGGCCAACGACCGGGTGACATCGGAGAACCGCATTGCCTGAAGCGGCACGTCGGCTGGACTGGCGATCTGGGCATCGACCGGAAGAAAGTAGTTCTCCCCCTCGAACTGCACGCCGTGGCCGGCAAGATAGACGAAGACGACCGCGTCGGGACCGGCGGCGGAAACCTTGCCGAGAAAATCGCGCAGCGCGCCGCGCAGCGAGTCCTGATCGACATCGCGCGCGCCGACGACGTCGAACCCTGCCGCCTGCAGGGTCTGCGCGATCAGGCCGGCGTCATTGGCGGCAGTCGCGAGCTCGCCGGACTGATAGGCGCCGTTGCCGATGACGAAGGCGAGACGTTTTTGCTCTTGCGCGAGCGCACCGGTCGCGGACGCGGCGCCAAAAGCGATGAGAACGATGAGGCTGAGCAATTTTAGAAGCGTCTGCATGGCAATGCGCTGTCCGTTATCCGCCATCCGCCATCCGCTTATTTCAGTAACGCCGAAAGAGCAGGAATGTTTCCCTAACAGCGCAAAACTAAGACCTCCAAGAAGGCGGCTTTAGGGCGCAAATTTCGGAAAAGAGAGGCTTCAGTTTCTTGCGAACCGGCTTAGCGGACTACCGGCGCCGCTTCGGCTTCTCCAGCAGCGCGACGGCCTCGACATGCGGCGACCACAGGAACTGGTCGATCGGCGTCACGCTCTTCAGTTGATAGCCGCCGTCGATGAGGATGCGCAGATCCCGCGCCAGCGTCGTCGGATTGCAGGAGACGGCCGCGACCAGCGGCACGTCTGAGCGGGCGATCTGCTTGGACTGATCCTCCGCGCCGGCGCGCGGCGGATCGAAGACGAGGCCGTCGAAGCCGCTCAACTCCTTGAAGGTCAGCGGCCTGCGGAAGAGGTCGCGACGCTCGCTGGTCACGCGCTTCAAGCCGCTGGCGAAGCGGGAGGCACGGTCGAGCGCGGCAAGCGCCGGGGCGTCTCCCTCCACGGCGTGGACCTCCGACTTCGCCGCCAGCCGGAGCGCGAAGCTGCCGCAGCCGGCGAACAGGTCGGCGACCTTCTTGGCACGCGACAGGTGCCGGCAGACGAGACCGGCCATCGTCTGCTCGGCGGCCTCCGTCGCCTGAAGAAAGGCGCCGGGCGGCAGGGCGACGGCGACCGAGCCAAACTGCACCACCGGCTTCTTCGGCTCCACGATCACCTCGCCGTCGATCGAAAGCCTCGCCAAGCCCGCGGCCATCACGAAATTGGAAGCGATGCGGCGCTGGTTTTCGCCGAGCTTGCCCGCGTCATGGACGGCGACATCGAGGCCGGACGCCGTGGCGGTGACGGTCATGTGGAAGGCTTTCGGCGTCGCGCAGACCAGTCCTGCCAGCCTTCGCAAAGGATCGAGCGCATCAACGATTGCCGGCAGCGAGATCGGGCATTCCTCGATAGGAATGATCTCGGAGGAGAGCGCGCGCACGAAGCCGAGCAGCATGCCGGCCTCGGTGCGCCGAGCGCTGAAGACGACGCGGCGGCGCGTGTGCGGCGCGCAAGGCACCAGCGCGTCGATCTGACCAGCGATGCCCTTGATCTTGAGCGCCTGCACCACCCGTTCGCGTTTCCACTGCCGGTAGCCGTCGGCCTCGAAATGCTGCAACGCGCAGCCGCCGCATTCGGTGAAGTGTCGGCAGGGCGGATCAACCCTACGCGGTGAAGCCTCAACAACCGACATCAGCGTCGCGCGGTCCTTCTGGCGCGCGGCGGTGACCGTCTCGCCAGGCAGCGTGAACGGGATGAAGACCTCGCCGCCATCGGCACCGGCGATGCCGTCGCCCTGCGAACCGAGCCTTGTGATGGTGAAGCGCGCGCTCATGGCGATGCCGCGTCCTTGATCGCGGCGAGCAGGAACTCGCGGTTGCCGTCGCCGCCCTCGATCGGCGATGGATGCAGCCCGAGCACGCGCCAGCCCGGCATGCCGGCAAGCCAGTCGCGCAAACCGGCGGCGATGCTCTCGGCGTCGCTCGGGTCCTTGAGCAGCCCGCCCTTGCCGATCGCCTCACGCCCCGCCTCGAATTGCGGCTTGACGAGAAGCAGCGCCCTGGCGCCCTCGCCCGCCAAGGCCAGCGCCGGCGGCAGCGCCAGCTTCAGCGAGATGAAGCTGACATCGCAGACCAGGAAGTCCGGAACGCGGTCGCCAATATCGGCGGCGGTCAGGTCCCGCGCATTCAGCTCTTCAATGACCGTGACCCGCCGATCGGCGGCAATTTCCGGGTTCATCTGGCCGTGACCGACATCGATCGCCGTGACATGGGTAGCGCCACGCTCGAGCAGCACCTGGGTGAAGCCGCCGGTCGAGGCGCCGATATCGAGCGCCTCATGCCCAGAGGGATCGAGGCCGAAATGGTCGAGGCCGGCAATCAGCTTCAGCGCCGCGCGCGACACATACGCCTGCGCCGGATCGTCGACGGCAACGACGCAGTGTGGCGCCACGGGCTGGCCCGGCTTGCGGGCGACTGCGCCGTCGACGGTGACGGTGCCGCGTTCGATCGCGTCGCGGGCGCGGGAACGGCTGGCGAACAGGCCACGTGCGACGAGCAGTTCGTCGAGACGCGGACGCGCGCTGGCGGGCAGAGAGGAACTCATCGGCCTTCATTGGCGAAAGCCGGCGGCGAAGGCAATGGCAGCCCTGTTGAATATGGCGCGGAGCACGGCAGAATGCCGGCGCCGAAAGTCCGCTCACCCGGTCGAGGAAGAGCCATGCTGAAGGGAACATGCCATTGCGGCGCTGCGCACTGGACGCTGGAAGGCGATCCGGGATCGATCACCGCCTGCAACTGCACGCTTTGCCGCCGCTACGGCACGCTCTGGGCCTATGACTATGTCGACGAGCGTATCCGCATCGCAGGTCCGACGAGCTCCTACAGGAGGGTCGAGGTGGCCGAGTCCGCGCTGGAAATCCTGTTCTGTCCGAAATGCGCCTGTGTGCTCGCCTGGCGCGGGTTGCGCCCCGGCTCGAGCGGCCGCACTCGCATCGCCGTCAATGTCAGGCTGGCCCCGCCGGAGGCGGTCGCCGACCTGCCGATCGAGCATTTCGACGGCCTCGAAACGTTCGACGACCTGCCGCGCGACGGCCGCTGCGTGCGCGATATGTGGTTTTAGAAAATAGTCCGCGAGACCGGGCGCTCGACCGCCGGCATCAGGCCGTCATTGTTGGAGGCCTGCTCGCGCGGCTCAGCCGGAGCTGGCGCCGTCGGCGCGGCTTCCGGCAGCACCACCAGTTGGGGAGCCTGCTTGTAGGAAAAGCCGCCGCGGATGTTGCCCATCTTGCCGGCGACGATGTCCATCACCGCCTTTTCGAGGTTGCGGTCGTAACGCGTTTCGGCTGCCACCGGCGCGGCCATGGCACCCAGCAGGGCCATGCCGCAAAGGAACGATTTCATTGTTCTTATCCCCTGCCTAGGATCAGGGTCTTAGCAGGGCGCCGGTTGAAAATCGGCCAAAAGACAAGGTAACCGAACGGCCAAATGAAAACCTAAACAAACAGTTGCAGCCGCAGCCGGCAAACTCAATCGGAGAGCTGAGTTTTCGATTCAGGCGCGCTGCGCCTGCATTCCATGGCCGAGTGCGGCGAAGACCGTCCGCACGATGCCGGTCGTGTCGAGGCCCGCGTCGGCATACATCTTCTCAGGCTTGGCGTGATCGGTGAACTCGTCCGGCAAGACCAGCGGGCGCACCTTGAGACCGTTTTCCAACAGGCCTTCATGGGCAAGGAAATGCAGCACCTGGCTGGCGAAGCCGCCGACCGCGCCCTCCTCTACCGTCACGAGAACCTCATGCGAGCGCGCCAGGCGGCGGATGAGATCCTCGTCCAGCGGCTTGGCGAAGCGAGCGTCGGCAACGGTGGTCGAAAGGCCTGCGGCGCCGAGCTCCTCGGCGGCCAGCAGGCAATCCTGCAGCCGCGTGCCGAACGAGAGCAGCGCCACCT
>NZ_RZSF01000182.1:0-13223 GCF_004023325.1 Mesorhizobium sp. M1A.F.Ca.ET.072.01.1.1
ACCGGAAGCTGCCCCGACGCCGCCGCGCTTCAGCAAGGCGATGTAGGCGCGACGGCCTCCCGCGCCTTACGGAGCATTCAGCTTCCGACCGGCATTCTGGCTGTCAGCCGACGATTTTTGAAAAATCGGCGACCTGGTCGGTGGCGGCGCGGATGCGGGCAAGCAGGGCCAGGCGGTTGGCGCGCACGGCCTGATCCTCATCATTCACGAGAACCCCTTCAAAGAATGAATCAACCGGTTCACGCAAAACGCTAAGCGTCAGCATGGCGGCGGAAAAATCTTCGTTTTGAATCGCTTGGCCGGCTGCCTTCTCGGCCTGATTCACCGCGGCCGACAGCTTCTTTTCCGCATCTTCGCGGAACAGCGCCGGCTCAACTATCTCGGCGACCCGTGTTTTCTTCTTCTCCTCGGCAGCCAGGATGTTGGCGGCGCGCTTGGTACCGGCGAGCAGGTTCTTGCCATCCTCCGTGTCGAGGAACTTGCCCAGCGCCTCGACGCGGCGAACGATCTGCAGAAGGTCGTCGGACTGCGGCGTGATGACGGCGTCGATCAGATCGTATCGTGCACCGCTTTCGCGGAGATATACCTTGAGGCGGTCATGGAAGAAGCCGAGGAGATCCGAAATTTGTGCGACATCGCCGGCGAAGTTCGCAAAGGCCTTGGCGAAGACCGATGTCAGTCCGAGGCGAATGCGGTTCTCGATCAGGATCCGGACCACGCCGAGTGCAGCTCTTCTGAGCGCGAACGGATCCTTGCTGCCTGTCGGCTTTTCATCAATCGCCCAGAAGCCGGTCAGCGTATCGAGCTTGTCGGCCAGCGCGACAGCAACCGACACCGGGTCGGTCGGCACCCGGTCGGACGGGCCTTGCGGCTTGTAGTGCTCCTCGGCGGCCGCGGCCACCGACGGATGCTCACCCTGGAGCAGCGCATATTTGCGGCCCATGGCGCCCTGCAATTCCGGGAACTCGCCTACCACCTCGGTCTGCAGGTCGGCCTTGGCGAGCACCGCGGCGCGGGCGACGAGCGCGGTAATCTCCCCCCTCGAGGGGGAGATGTCGCCAGAGGCGACAGAGGGGGTCGTCTCGCGTGGAGTGCCAACCTCTTCCCTCTTCGAAAGGCCAGAATGCGTCGCACCAGCCGAAGCAACCCCCTCTGGCCTGCCGGCCATCTCCCCCTCAAGGGGGGAGATCGACTTCGCCACCGTCGGCGCCAATTCTTCGGCCAAGCGCTTGATGCGCTCGACCCGGGCGCCCTGCGTGCTAAGCTTGGCATGGAAGGTCACATTGAGATGGTCAAGGCGCGCCATGCGCTGGTCGAGCGGCTTCTTTAGATCCAGCTCGAACTTCGCCGCCGACTCTTGCAGCGTGCCGAGGTCGGGCAGATCGCCCTGGTCGGTCTTCCAGAAATAGAGGGCGTCTGAGAGACGCGCCCGCACCACCTTGCCATTGCCGTAGGCGATCTCTTTGCCGCCGTCCTTCGCCTCGATATTGGCAACCAGGATGAAGCGGTTCGACAGATCTTCGCCCGCGCCCTGCGGCCGGGTGACGAAGCATTTCTGATTGGCGCGAATGGTTAGGCGAATGACCTCGGCCGGGATGGTGAGAAAATCCTGCTCGAACTCGCCCATCAGCACGACCGGCCATTCGACCAGGCCGGAGACCTCTTCCAGCAGGCCCTCGTCCTCGACGAGGTCGAGGCCGTTGGCGAAGGCGACATTGCGGGCATCGGCCAGGATGATCTCCTTGCGCCGGTCGGCATCAAGCACGACCTTGGCCGCTTCGAGCTTCGCCACATAGTCGTCGAAGCGGCGCACGGTGATCGGGCCCGGTGCATGGAAGCGGTGGCCGTAGGTGACGTTGCCGGAGCGGATGCCGTCGATCTCGAAATCGACCACCACCGGCTCCTCGGTCTCCGGGCCGAAGGTGCAGACGATCGATTGCAGCGGCCGCACCCAGCGCAGCGAGCCGGGCTTGGCCGAGGCCGCGCCCCAGCGCATCGATTTCGGCCAGGGAAAGTTCTTGCTGATGCCCGGCACCAGCTCGGCGATGATCTCTTCCGCCGCCCTGCCCGGCTTCGAGATGTGGGCGACGTAGAAGTCGCCCTTCTTGGGATCGGAATGGACATGCGCCTCGGCGATCGACGAAAGGCCGGCCTTGCGCAGAAAACCCTGCACCGCCTGGTCGGGCGCGGTGGTCGAGGGGCCCTTGATCTCCTCGCGAATGTCCTTCGAGCGCGCCGTCAGCCCGCGCACGTCCAGCGCCAGGCGGCGCGGCGTCCAGTATTCGCGCGCCGCCTCGTAGGTCAGACCCGCCTCGACCAAGCCGTCGGTCAGCATCTTGCGAAGATCGCCGGCCGCCTTGCGCTGCATGCGCGCGGGGATTTCTTCCGAGCGGAGTTCTAGGAGTAGGTCAGGCATCAGTTAGCTCCTTACCCTCCCCTTGATGGGGAGGGTCGGCGCGCAGCGCCGGGGTGGGGTGGCGGCGTTTCAGCCGCCAGCACCTTCGGCACCATCGCGCAGACCAAGGTGTGATTTTCGTTCTTCCACAGCCGCATAGATTGTATCGAGAACGGAATCCAGTTCGTTTTTTATCTCGTGGTTCCAGAAGCGGACGACGCGATAGCCCTGGCTCTCAAACCATCTCGTTCGGGCTGCATCATGGCACTGCTGGCCATCAAAGCCATGTTGGAAGCAATCCACCTCGATGATCAGCTTCAGCCGATGGGAGATAAAGTCAGGATAGTAACCGCCAACCGACGCTTGTCGACGAAAGTGCGTTCCTTCGACCGGAATACGCCAGAGGTGCCGCCACAGCCTGCGTTCCTCCTCGGTCATTGCCGCGCGCAGCCTTCGTGCGGACTGCAGCTTGAACCGATCAAGTTTTGGCATAGGGAAGCGCCCGTCCCCCCCACCCGCCGCTTCGCGGCGACCTCCCCCATCAAGGGGGAGGTAGAGGGCGCATAGCAACTCGGCTCGCGCCTGTCACCCTGCCTGCCGGTCGGCAGTTCGAGCTATTTCAGGAAATTTTCAGTTCTTTGTCGGGACGACGCGAGCCCACCCGTCATAAGAACAGACACCCCATGAACCAAACGCAGTGCTGAAGCGACCAACGCTCAGACGGAGAACTATTGGCTGAACGATCATGAAGACGGCATCGAGAATCCTGCAGGTCCTGGCACTGAGCGCCTGCTTCGCCGCCCAGATGCATGGCACATTCTCGATGCCGGGCGTGCGACAGGCACTGCGCACGATCGATGCCGCGACAGTCCAGATCACGTTGCCGATGGCAGCCGCCGCCGAGATCGCCAGCGTGACTTTGGGCTAAGTCGCCAGGCCGCCCGCGCGCGTCTGCAGGAACGCCTCTCCGCAAGCCTTGGCAAGGTTGCGCACGCGCAGAATGTAGCTCTGGCGCTCGGTCACGGAAATCACGCCGCGGGCGTCAAGCAGATTGAAGACGTGGCTGGCCTTGATGCACTGGTCATAGGCGGGGAAAACCAGACGGTGCATCGACGAATTGTCGTTCGACGCCGGCGCGCCGGCGGCGAGCAGCGCCTTGCACTCGGCTTCGGCGTCCTCGAAATGCCGAAGCAGCATCGCCGTGTTGGCGAATTCGAAGTTGTGGCGCGAATATTCCTGCTCGGCCTGCAGGAACACGTCGCCATAGGTGACCTTCTCAGGCCCCTCGCGGCCGTTGAAATTCAAGTCATAGACATTGTCGACGCCCTGCACATACATGGCGAGGCGCTCGAGCCCATAGGTGAGCTCGCCCGCCACCGGCGCGCATTCGATGCCGCAGACCTGCTGGAAATAGGTGAACTGCGACACTTCCATGCCGTCGCACCAGCACTCCCAGCCGAGGCCCCAGGCACCCAGCGTCGGGCTTTCCCAATCGTCCTCGACGAAGCGGATGTCATGCAGCAGCGGATCGACGCCGATGGCTTCCAGCGATCCGAGATAGAGCTCCTGCAGGTTCGGCGGGTTCGGCTTCAGGATCACCTGATATTGATAGTAATGCTGCAGCCGGTTCGGGTTCTCGCCGTAGCGGCCGTCCTTCGGCCGGCGCGACGGCTGCACGTAAGCCGCGTTCCAGCGCAACGGGCCGAGCGCGCGCAAAGTGGTGGCGGGGTGGAAGGTGCCGGCGCCGACTTCCATGTCGTAGGGCTGCAGGATGACGCAGCCGTAAGCTGCCCAGTAGTTGTGCAAGGTCAGGATCAGCCCCTGGAAGGAGCGGCTGGGATGCATGTGGGCAGGGATCTCGACGGTCACGGCGGCCTCGGAAAGCGCTGGGAGTGGGCTTTCCCTAGTTGCCGGGCCGGCAAGCGTCAAGGCACGGCGCCGCATCGAGGAGAGGTTGAACGCTTTGCCGGCGGCTGGCCCATTGAAGGCCGCTCACGCGGGCCGTTTGCTTCGGTGAGCCGCAACGACAAAGGTTCCCGCCATGCCTGGTCAACTCACTGTCCGCCCCGTCACCCAGCAGGACTACGAGCAGTGGCTGCCGCTCTGGGACGGCTACAACGAATTCTACGGCCGCTCGGGCGAGACCGCGCTTGCCGGCGAGATCACCCAGATGACCTGGTCGCGCTTCTTCGACGCTTACGAGCCGGTGCATGCTCTGGTGGCCGAGCGCGACGGCAAGCTTCTCGGCCTCGTCCATTATCTCTACCACCGCTCGACCACGGCGATCGCGCCGAACTGCTATCTGCAGGATCTCTTCACCTCACAAGCCGCGCGCGGCCAAGGCGTCGGCCGGGCGCTGATCGAAGGCGTTTACGAGCGCGCCAAGGCCGCGGGCTCGGGTCGCGTCTACTGGCTGACGCATGAGACCAACCACACCGCCATGCAGCTCTATGACAGGATCGGCGAGCGCTCGGGGTTCGTCGTCTACCGCAAGATGTTTTGAAAACGTTGCGGGGCCCAAAAGGGCCCCGCCAAACTGCAGAATTGTGCGCCTCAGCCCTTCGGCGCCGCGGGCGGGACCGGTTTCACCTTCGGCGTTTCCTGCGCCGTGTTGGACTCGATCGGCGGCAGGCCCTTCAGCAGCTTCTGCTGCAAGGTGGCGAGCACATCCGGGTCAGGCTTCAGGTCGCGTGCCTGGGTCCACTGGAAGGTCGCTTCCAGCTTGCGGCCGACGCGCCAATAGGCGTCGCCCAGATGGTCGTTGAGAACCGGATCCTCGGGCTTCAGCGATACGGCGCGCTCCATTTCGCGCACGGCGTCGTCGAAGCGGCCGAGGCGGTAATAGGCCCAGCCAAGCGAGTCGACGATGTAGCCGTCGCTTGGCCTGAGATCCACGGCCTTCTGGATCATCGCCAGGCCTTCCTTGAGGTTCATGTTCATGTCGACCCAGGAATAGCCGAGATAGTTCAGAACCTGCGGCTGGTCGGGCTGCAGCTCCAGAGCCTTGCGGAAATTGGGCTCGGCCTTCGGCCATTCCTTCAGCCGCTCATAGGCGATGCCGCGCTGGTAGAAGATGTTCCAGTTGGCGGCGGTCGGCGTCTTCAGCTGTTCGACCGCCTTGTCGTAGAGATTGGCAGCCGAACGGTAGTCCTCCTTCGAGGAGTAGACGCCGCCAAGCGCCAGGTAGCCGCGCATGTCGGTCGGGTGCGCATCGACGTAGCCCTTGAGATGCGCGATGGCTTCGTCGTGACGGTCGATGTCGGCAAGGTTCAGGCCAAGCTGCAGCTCAGAAAGCTCCTTCAATGGCGAGGAGGCCGGAATACGCCGATAGAGCGCGATCGCGCCTTCGCCGTCCTTCAGCTGCTCGGCGACGGCGGCGAGCTGCACGAGGGCGGCGTCGCTGTCCGGCTTCAGCGCCAGCGCATATTGCAGATAGAGCCTCACGAAAGGCTCGCCGCCGCCACGGTTGAGCGCGGTGGCGAGGTCGAGCAGGATTTCCGAGGCCCCGTCGGCCGGGGTAGCGACCAGGGGCTCGATCTTGTCGCCCTTGCTGATCCTGTCGCGCAGCGTGGTGATTTCGAGCTTGCCAGGCGCGAAGGCTTCGGCCTGGTTCAGCACCGCCATCGCCTTTGTCTTGTCGCCCTTGCGGGCGAGGAACGAGGCATAGGCCTGGGCATTGCGCATCCACGTCTCGGGCGCGGAGCCGCCGGCGGCGGTATCGGCCAGGGTGGCGGCGTAGATCTCATCGGCCTTGGGGGAAAGGCCGGCGGCGTCGGCGATGAGGGCGCGATGGAAGGACTTGAACAGGCCGAACCAGTCCGGCCCCTTCAGCTTATCGATCGAAGCCATCGCCTCGGAGGCATCGCCCGCGCCTTCCTTGGCCCAACCGTCCATGACGCCGGAGAGCAGCCGGTCGAGATCGGATTCGAGCGACAGCTTCAGCCAGTACTGAGCCTTGGCGTAGTCCTTCTTGTGGAAGGAATCGACCGCAAGCGCCAGACGCGAGAAGCGCTCGACATCGGGAACTTCCTTGAGCTTGTCGGCATAGACCAGCGATTCCTCGAAGCGGCCCTGGGCGACCAGCGCCAGCATGAGGCTCTGCTGCAGCTCGGTGTCATTGGGGGCAAAGGCCAGCGCCTGCTTGTAATAGGCGATGGCATTGTCGAGATCGTTGTCGCTTTCGGCAATATGGGCGGCAAGATAGGCGCCCGAAAAGGACGTGATCTGGACCGGTTGGGAGTTTTCCTTGGCATGGGCAGGCAGCACCGACAGCGCCACACCCGTTAAAAATGCCAGCCTCGTCAGCCAGCGCGCACGTCCTTGCCGCATTGTATCCCTTTCAGCCAGACGCGATCCCCCCTTGGCGGACCGCCCACAGAGTCGATGTTTTCCCGACAAAGCATGGCCTTTTTGGGGTCAGGCTTCAATCCGCAGCGAATCACAATGCAATCATCGGCTTAAAAAATACGGCGTGCGTCCAAAAAAGTCCGGCGCGGGAAGCCGCAGACAGCGCCGCCTAAAGACGCGTATCTTGGAATCCGCTGAGGGCAACCGCGCTGCACAGGTTGGACCATTCGCAGCCCGAGCACGCCTGACGCGTCAGGCCGGAGGAAAACGCCTTGCGCATCGGCGCCAGGCTAGAGGCATCCAACACGAGCCGGTCGCCGGCCTGGACGGACCGGCCGAGGAGAGCGCCGACGTCGCGCGCCGCGAGCCCGTCGCGCTCGGCGGCGCCTTCGCCCAGGCAGTGCGGCTCGGGCTCGACCAGCATCGGGGTGCAGATGTCGTCCGGCCCCGACACGATCAGGACCGCCTCGCCGTCGCCCAGCCGCTTCACCACCTTGTCGTAATTGGCGGTGAAAGCGGGCGAGTAGCCTTTGCCGACATAGGTCAGCAGGCAGAGCAGATGATGGGCGCGCAGCCTGACGGTCATTGCGTCTTTGACGAGCGGTCGCGCGGTTCGGCCCGATAGGTGGAAAAGAGCTTCAGCGTTGCGGCGCCCAGCGCCGACTTCAGGAGGCCGCCGACAATGAAGGGCAGGAAGCCGAAGGTGATGGCCTTCTCGGCGCCGATCATGGCGGCAAGCCAGGCCGTGCCGAGAACCAGGCACAGAAGATTGCCGATGAGCATGGCGGCGAAGGCAAGCATCACCCGATTCCCGTTCCAGCCGCGCTCGGCCAGCCAGCCGACGATCGCACCGACGATCGGGAAGGAAAAGAGATAGCCGCCGGTCGGTCCCATAAAATGCTGCACGCCGGCCGCACCGCCGGCCAGAACCGGGAAACCGGCGGCACCCTCGACCAGCCAGGCCGTGATGGTCAGCGCGCCGAAGCGCCAGCCATAGAGCGCACCGACCAGCGTCACCGCGAAGGTCTGCATGGTCACCGGAACCGGCACCATCGGCACCTCGATATAGGACGACAGCGCCAGGAACAGCGAGCCGAGGACGACGGCGCCGAACTGCCAGGGAATGGAGCGGCTTTGCAGTTGGAGCGGGCTGAAGGAAGACTGGCGGGTCGAAACGGCGATGTTTGTCACGGTGAGGGTCCCTGGTTGAGTTGAAATTATAGATAATTCCTGCAATCGATCTATTATCGAATCCATATTTTTGCGGAGATGGCAAGCGCTGCCTTGCGGAGGGCAATGAGGCTGAGCCATTCATGGGCAATCGGGGCGCCCAAAACCGACATTTGACTGCCATTGAGCGCTGGGTTCTCGCGTTAGCCGACAATGGCGAAGGCGTCGCGAGTCCTGCCGGAAGCGGTCTTGACCGGTTTTTGGCCGATCCATTGCACATGCCGGCCGAGCGTGGCGGCAGCCGATTCCGTGTTGCCTTGCCTCAGCGCGCTCAGGATCGCCCGGTGATCCTGATCGGTGCGGGTCTCCCATTCGGAGCGCCAGGCGGCGAACAGGAAACGCGCGCTTGCGGCATGCAGGTCGTCGATGGTGGAAAGCAGGCGCGGCATGTTGCAGGGCGTCAAGATCAAGCGGTGGAAGGTGCGATTGGCCTCCTCCCAGGAGCGGACATCGCGGGATTTGTCGCCCGCCTTGGTCGCCTCCTCGGCGCGGTCGAGGATCGCCGGCGTCAGATGCGGCGCGGCGTGGCGCAGCGCCAACACTTCGAGCGCGGCGCGCATCTCGGCCACTTCCCTGACCTCGCCGAGATCGAAAGCGGCCACACGCACGCCGCGGCGCGGCACGCTGATCGCCAGACCTTGCGCCTCGAGGCGGCGGAAGGCCTCGCGCACCGGCACGTGGCTGGTGCCGAATTCCTCGGCGACATGGTCCTGGCGCAGCCGCGATCCGGGCTCGATAACGCCCGAAATGATGCGGTCCGCCAGTTCCTTGCTGATGCGGACGGCGATCGTGTCCTCTATGGTGGCCATGTTTTATAGATAATTTGCTGAGCTGCCGTTTGTCGAGACGGCCAGAGCGGAATCACATGCGCCCGCCCGGCGGACGCCAGGCGATGCCAAGAAGAACCCACAGGCGCTCAGTTGACGCGGCTGATGCAGAAATCGATGACGTCGATCAGCGCCGATTTCTGCGGCGTCGCCTCCAGCGGCGCGAGCGCGTCGCGGGCGATCTCGCCGAAGTGACGGGCGCGACTGATCGTATCGGCGATGGCGCCATGGCGGGTCATCAGACCGATCGCCTTTTCGAGCCCGGCATCGTCGGCGGCATTTTCCTCGATGGCGCGCTTCCAGAAGGTGCGCTCGGCCTTGGTGCCCCGCCGATAAGCGAGGATCACCGGCAGCGTCACCTTGCCCTCGCGGAAATCGTCGCCGACATTCTTGCCGAGATCCTTGCTGGAGCCGCCATAGTCCAGCGCGTCGTCTATGAGCTGGAAGGCAAGGCCGAGATTCATGCCATAGGAGCGCAGCGCCGCCCGGTCGGTGCGGGAAGCGAGCGCGATCACCGGACCGACCTCGGCGGCGGCCGAGAACAGGGCGGCGGTCTTGGCCTTGATGACGGCGAAGTGCTCGTCCTCGGTGGTCTCCAGATTCTTGGCAGCCGCAAGCTGCATCACCTCGCCCTCGGCGATGATGGAGGCGGCGCTCGACAGGATGTCGAGAGCCTCCAGCGAGCCGACTTCGACCATCATGCGAAAAGCCTGGCCGAGCAGGAAATCGCCGACCAGCACGCTCGCCTGGTTGCCCCAGATCATGCGCGCCGTCTTCTTGCCGCGGCGAAGCGCGCTCTCGTCGACGACGTCATCGTGGAGCAGCGTCGCGGTGTGCATGAATTCGACTGCGGTGGCGAGCTTGACGTGCCCCTCGCCCGCATAGCCGAACATCTGGGCGGCGGCGAGCGTCAGCATCGGCCGCAGCCGCTTGCCGCCGGACGAGATCAGGTGGTTGGCGACCTCCGGGATCATCTCGACGTCGGAGCCGGCCTTCGACAGGATCAGCTCGTTGACGCGTCCCATGTCGGCTGCCGTCAGGTCGATGAGATCCTGGATGGAAGCAGGTTCCCGCTTGCCTTCGATATTCAGAACGACACCCACCACGATCACTCCCGTCTCATTGACGCGCCCGACAACACCCTGGTCCCGGTGGGACTCTAGGTCGGCACAACCGCGCACGGCAAGAGGCGAATTGGCGCGGTTTGGCTGGCGCTGGGCGGCCCCGGCGTTTACATGAGCGCCGCAACCTGCGATTTTCATTCCATGATCGAGCTTGTCCGCACCAACGACGCCGTCCTCATCTCCTTCGTCGAATCGCTCATGCGCGACGCCGGCATCGCCTGCTTCGTCGCCGACCAGAACATGAGCGTGCTCGACGGATCGATCGGCATCCTGCCCAGGCGCGTCATGGTCGATGCCGAGAAAGCCGATGCCGCACGGCGCATCCTGAAGGATGCCGGCATCGAGAACGAGATCCGCCGGCAATAATGGCAGCATCAACCGCCCTCGCCCCGGACACGCCGGCCCACACGGTCGACGCCTTCCATCGCGGGCGCTTCTGGCTGGTGCAGCCGCGACAAGGCCACCGTGCCGGCATGGACGCCATGATGCTGGCGGCTGCCGTCCCATCCGGCTTTTCCGGCCGGCTCGCCGATTTCGGCGCGGGCGCCGGTGCGGCGACGCTCGCCGTGCTGTCGCGCTGCCCTTTGGCACACGCGGTTCTGGTCGAGCGTTCCGCGGAGATGGCAGCCTTTGCCGCGGCCACGCTTGCCCACCCCGGGAACGCGCATCTCGGCGACCGCGCCTCGGTGCTTAAGGCCGACGTCACGCTTGCGGGACGGGCACGGCACGGAGCCGGACTTGCCGACAATTCGTTCGACTTCGTCGTCATGAACCCGCCCTTCAACGCGGCACAAGACCGCGCCACGCCGGACGCGCTGCGCAGAGAAGCGCATGTCACGGAGGACGGCCTGTTCGAGCGCTGGATCAGAAGTGCGGCCGCCGTCGTCAAGCCGCGCGGCGGACTGGCCGCGATTGCGCGGCCGGAGCAGCTTGTCGCCATCCTGGATGCGATGGAAGGCCGCTTCGGCGATGCCGAGATGCTCTGCGTGCACCCGCGCCCAGACGCGGCGGCGATCCGCATCGTCGTCAGGGCGGTGCTCGGCGCGCGCGGAAAACTGTCGATCCGGCCTCCGCTCACCTTGCACGGCGCATCCGGCAACGAGCCGACGGAGCGGACCGAAATGATCAACAACGGGCTGGCGTCGCTGTTCGGCGATTGATCAGAGGCCGGCGATGCGGCATTGCCGTTGCGCGGCGAATTCCTACATGCCCGGGAGCAAGGATGAGGTCTGACCTTGCTCTAGCATCTCTTGTGGAGACAAGCTTTCGTGAAACGCTTCTTCAACCGCCTGCTGCCGAAATCCTGGCGCTCGACAGTCGTCACCATTCCGGTCATCCGGCTGCATGGCACGATCATGCCCGGCGGCGGCCAGTTCCGGCCAAGCCTGTCGCTCGCCTCGACGGCCGGGCTCATCGAGAAGGCGTTCGGCTTCGACGCGCCGGCGGTTGCGATTTCGATCAACTCGCCGGGCGGCTCGCCGGTGCAGTCGCGGCTGATCTTCAAGCGCATCCGCGACCTGGCGGCAGAGAAGGACAGACGAGTGCTCGTCTTCGTCGAGGATGTGGCGGCCTCCGGCGGCTACATGATCGCAATCGCCGGTGACGAGATATTCGCCGACCCTTCCTCGATCGTTGGCTCGATCGGCGTCGTCTCCGCCTCCTTCGGCTTCCCGGAGCTGATGAAGAAGATCGGCATCGAGCGGCGCGTCCACACCGCGGGCCAGAACAAGGCCGTACTCGACCCCTTCAAGCCGGAAAAGAGGGAAGACGTCGAGCGGCTGAAAGCCTTGCAGCTCGAAGTGCACGAGACCTTCATCGATCTCGTCAAGGAACGGCGCGGCACCAAGCTCAAGGACGACCCGGATCTGTTCACCGGACTGTTCTGGACCGCCAAAAAGGGTCTCGAGCTCGGCCTCGTCGATGCGCTGGGCGACATGCGCAGCGTGCTCAAGACCCGTTTCGGCGAAAAGACGCAGCTCAGGCTGATCACCGCGCCGCGCGGGCTTTTCGGCCGTTTCGGCTTGTTCGGATCGCGTTTTTCGGCGCCGGACATCGCCGCGGCCGCGGCCAGCGGCGTCATCGATGCGGCGGAAGAGCGCGCGCTGTGGGCGCGCTTCGGGCTTTGAAAAAGCCATGATTGCGTCTAGCATGGCCGCTTGACCGACCCATCCGGCCGGCCTTGCCGCGAGAACGCGGGAGGAGTTGTGAGATGCCGCAGATCATTTTCTTCGTTGTCGTCGGCGCCGCCGCCTATTTCGGTTATCGCGCTTTCGTACGCGAGGCCGAGCGCGTGACGGCCAAGATCCGGCGCACCGAGAAGCAGGCGGCCAACGGCACGATGGGAACGCTGGTCAAGGATCCGAAGACCGGCGAGTACCGTCTGGCCAAGGACTGAACACCATCTCGCCAGCAGCCGACATTCTGGAGGCAGAGGCCAAGTCCCAGACATGGCTTGCGCCTGCCAAGATCAACCTCGCGCTGCACGTCACCGGACGGCGCGCCGACGGTTACCACCTGCTCGATAGCCTTGCCGTGTTCACGCGCTTCGGCGACCGGCTCGAGATCGAGCTGGCGCAAGACGATGCGTTTTCGGTGTCTGGCCCCTTCGCCGCCGGCGTGCCAATCGATGGCGACAATCTGGTACTCAAAGCGCGCGACGCGCTGCGGCGGGAAGCCGGCGCGCAACAGACGCCACCAGTCGCCATCCGGCTGGAAAAGAACCTGCCGGTCGCTTCCGGCGTCGGCGGCGGCTCGAGCGACGCGGCGGCGGCGCTCAACGGCCTTTCGCGCCTCTGGAAGCTCGACATCGGGGAGGCGGGGCTGGCGCGGATCGGGCTGACGCTCGGCGCCGATCTCCCGATGTGCCTCAAGGCAAGGCCGCTCCTTGCGCGCGGCATTGGCGATGCACTTTCGCCGCTGACGGAGTTTCCGGCGCTGGCGCTGGTCCTCGTCAACCCGGGCGTGGCCGTTTCGACATCCGAAGTGTTCAAAGCGCTTTCCAAACCTGACAATGAGGCATTGCCGCCGCTGCCCGCCCGCCTCGATTTTCACGGCATACGCAATTGGCTGGACACGACGCGGAACGATCTCGAACCTGCCGCTCGCGCCATCCAACCGGCGATCGGCGATGCGCTCAAGGCGCTGAAGAAAGCGGGAGCCGCCTTTGCCCGCATGTCGGGCTCCGGCGCTACCTGCTTCGGCCTGTTCGAGACTGGCAATGTCGCCAAGCGCGCGGCGATCGACATCCGCCGCCGCCATCCCGGTTGGTTCGTGGCCGCGACGCGCAGCATGGACTGTCTC
>NZ_RZSF01000183.1:0-13204 GCF_004023325.1 Mesorhizobium sp. M1A.F.Ca.ET.072.01.1.1
GATGACGGCACCATCTATGGCCGAGAGATCGCAGAGACTTTCCGCGCGGCCGCCGAGCAGGCGGCGCTGAAACCGGTCTTCGTCGACACGTTCCGGCCGCAGCTCGACAACCAGATCGGGCTGATCGGCCGCCTGAAGAAAGCGGGGGCTACGAAAGTGTTTGCCGGCGGCGACGGCGACGACATCGCCATCATGGGGCGCGACGCTGCCTCGCTCAATGCCGGCATCACCTTCGCCGGCGGCGAGACGCTGCGCACGCCACCCGGCGATGTGCCCTATGCGGCCGGCACACTGATGATCGCGTTGCCGGAGTGGTCAGAAGTCGCGGACCCCAAGGTCGTGCAGGCCTTTGGCGAAAGGAAGATCGTGACCGACGGCTACACGCTGCCGGCTTATGCCGCGGTGGAAGTCGCCAAGGCGGCAGCGGTCGACGCAGAAAGCTCCGGCAAGCCGCTCGCCAAGACGCTGACCGACCATGATTTCGCGACCGCTATCGGTACCGTCCGCTTCGACGAAAAGGGTGATCTCAGCCAAAACCCATTCCGCGCCTTCCGCTTCGACGGCTCCCATTTCGTGCCGCTGGAGGAAAACTGATGTTCCGCACCGGTCCACGCAACCTGATCACCGACGTCGCCGGACTCACCGTCGGCAATGCCGCCGACGCCAGGCTGAAATCCGGCGTCACGGTAGTGCTTTGCGAGGAGCCGGCGGTGGCCGGAGTCCAGGTGCTGGGTGGCGCACCGGGCACGCGTGAGACCGACCTGCTCGAGCCGCAAAACTCGATCGCGACCATTCACGCAGTCGTGCTGTCCGGCGGCTCGGCCTTCGGCCTCGATGCCGCGGCCGGCGTCCAGGCGGCGCTGCGGGAGAAAAACATCGGCGTCGAGGTGGGTGGTTTTCGCGTGCCGATCGTGCCGGCCGCGATCCTCTTCGACCTGCGCAATGGCGGCGACAAGGATTGGGGCCGCTACCCGCCCTATCGCGAGCTTGGCTACGAGGCGGCTCAGGCGACAACGACCGATTTCCCGCTCGGTACGGTCGGCGCCGGTACCGGCGCGCTGACTTCCGGTCTGAAGGGCGGGCTGGGTTCGGCCTCGACGATGCTCGACAGCGGCGTCACCATCGGCGCGCTCGCCGCCGTCAACCCGACTGGTTCGGTGACGGTCGGACGCAGCCGCCATTTCTGGGCCGCTCCCTTCGAGATCGGCGATGAATTCGGCGGCTTGGGTTATCCCGACCCGATACCGGAAGACGCCAGGAAGATACTCTTGAAGTACCGCGACGGGCGCGCAGGGGAACCGCCAGAGGGCGCCAGCACGACGATTGCCGTCATTGCGACCGATGCCGTGCTTTCCAAGTCGGCCGCCAAACGGCTGGCGATTTCGGCGCATGACGGATTTGCCCGCGCCATCTGGCCGACGCACACACCGGCCGACGGCGATCTCGTCTTTGCGCTCGCGACCGGCAGGAGCGGCATCGAACTCAGCGCCGATGCAGCGATCGATCTCTATGCCGCAGCGGGGTCTACAATGGCCCGCGCCGTCAGCCGCGGCGTCCACGCGGCGAGGCCGGCCGACGGCGATCTCTTTCCGGTCTGGTCGTCCCGCTAGAGTTCTGGACGTCGGTCAGGTCGGGTCGGACTTCTCTTCCTCGAACGTCACCGCGACGTCCGAATTCGCCGAGAGCCAGACCTTCTTTCCTTCGATCTCCGCGACCAGAGCCAGCGGAACGTAATGGTGGTGGCCTTTGTGCGAGCCCATGCCGCTGTCGGCCTTGGTCAGCTTGATGCGCTGCCCCTCGACCTTGTCGACGGTGCCGACATGGACGCCATCGGCGCCGACTACTTCCATATGCTCGCGTATCTTACTGACATCGACGGTCATGCTGGTCCCTCCGGTGGGTGGCCGCGCGTCCCTGTCGGGCGCCCACAATAACAAACGGCCGCCGGATTGGATGCATCGAGCGGCACGTCTTGTTCACCATGGCGTGATAGCCATGACGCCAATGAGACAGGGAGCGTTGCCACCAGGCAAGCCGAACCGCTTTTCGCCGCGGAACGCGGCCCAGTGACCGTAACCTCGCTGCAGCCGGCCTCCTTGCGTCTGCGCCTGGCAAACCGCCTGCGCGACGCTCTGCCCTCGGCAGGCACGGCAATTGTCGGCGCCTTGTTGTGGGGGCCTGCGATGGCGGCGAGCGCTTTCCTCAATCTGTACTATTGGGAGACGCCGGACAGCGCCCGCTTCGTCGTGCTGCTGTATGCGCTCGGCGGCGCGCTTGCTTTTCCGGTCGGGCTGACGTTCGCCGCGCTGGTATCGCGCGGCCGCCACTGGGAAACCGCGCTCGCCGCAGCTTTCGTATGCCTGCTCGGCGCGACGCTCGCTTTCACCGGCGGGCTGTTTGCCCTGCAATACCGTTCTTACTACGCCGAGTGGCACGCGCCGGCCTTCACGCGGACCTGGGCGTCTGAGTTCGTGTTCACGATCCTCGCTGCGCTCTACCAGTTCGTCGTCCTTGGCATCCGGCTCTATTTTCCGTTCGGCTTTGCCGCACTTGCCGCCGCCAGCATCTGGTTTGCACGCCGGCGGCGTTGAGCATTAAGCCGGCCTCTGTTAGGACGCGGCCAAAGCTTCTCCCAGCAGGACTAAGAAACCATGATCCCTCGCTATTCCCGGCCGGAAATGGTCGCCATCTGGTCGCCCGAAACCCGGTTCCGCATCTGGTTCGAGATCGAGGCTTATGCCTGCGATGCGCTGGCCGAGCTCGGCGTCATCCCGATGGAAGCCGCCAAGACCATTTGGGAAAAGGGCGGCGCGGCCAAATTCGACGTCGATAAGATTGACGAGATCGAGCGCGTCACCAAGCATGACGTGATTGCATTCCTGACCCATCTCGCCGAATTCGTCGGACCGGACGCCCGCTTCATTCACCAGGGCATGACCTCGTCGGACGTGCTCGACACCTGCCTTGCGGTCCAATTGACTCGCGCCAGCGACATTCTGCTTGCCGACATTGACGCGCTGCTTGTGGCCCTGAAGCGCCGCGCCTTCGAGCACAAGGATACCATCACCATCGGCCGCAGCCACGGCATCCATGCCGAGCCGACCACCTTCGGCGTCAAGCTGGCGCTGGCCTATGCCGAATTCTCGCGTTGCCGCGAGCGGTTGCTGCACGCGCGCGAAGACATCGCCACCTGCGCCATCTCGGGCGCGGTCGGCACCTTCGCCAACATCGATCCCTACGTCGAAGAGCATGTGGCGAAGAAACTCGGCCTGAAGCCGGAACCGGTCTCGACTCAGGTCATCCCGCGCGACCGCCATGCGATGTTCTTCGCTACGCTCGGCGTGATCGCCTCGTCGGTCGAGCGCCTGGCCGTCGAGATCCGGCATCTGCAGCGCACCGAGGTGCTGGAAGCGGAAGAATATTTCTCGCCGGGACAAAAGGGCTCGTCGGCGATGCCGCACAAGCGCAATCCGGTGCTGACCGAGAATCTCACCGGCCTTGCCCGCATGGTCCGCTCCTACGCCATGCCGGCCATGGAGGATGTGGCGCTGTGGCACGAGCGCGATATCTCGCACTCCTCGGTGGAGCGCATGATCGGACCGGACGCGACGGTGACGCTCGACTTCGCCTTGGCACGCCTGACCGGCGTCGTCGATAAGCTGCTCGTTTACCCCGAGAACATGGAGAAGAACCTCAACAAGTTCCGCGGCCTGGTCCACTCGCAGCGCGTGTTGCTGGCGTTGACGCAGGCTGGCGTGTCACGCGAGGATGCCTATCGCCTGGTGCAGCGCAACGCCATGAAGGTATGGGAGCAAGGCGCTGATTTCCTTGAGGAGCTGCTTGCCGACAAGGACGTGACAGCGGCACTGCCCGAGGCCGAGATCCGCGAGAAGTTCGACCTCGGTTATCACACCAAGCATGTCGACACGATCTTCAAGCGGGTGTTTGGAGAGGCTTGAGTCCGAGTGAAAGCGCCCGCTAGCGTGGCGCAGCCCTAGTCAAGCCTTGCCAGGCACCGTCCTGATCACCGTGCCCCAGGGATCTTCACGCGTCGTCTCGGCCTTCACGTTATCCGAGCGCATTTCGACCCAGGCGAGGCCCGAGCGAGAGGGATCGCGGCGGCCGGCGCCGGCGCTGCGCCAGGAATTGGCACCGATATGGTGGTGGTAGTGGCCGGAGGACAGGAACACCGCCTGACCGCCATATTTGGCGACCGTGTCGAAGCCGAATTCGTCATGCCACCACGCTTCGGCGTCTTCCGGACGCCCGACGCGCAGGTGGACATGGCCGACAATGGTGTTTTCCGGCGCTCCCTGCCAGCCGGCATCACCGACGGGCACGCTGGCGACGACCGCGGGGAGGTTCAGCCGCTCGGTCGACATTGCGATCTTGTCGCCGTTCCATTTCCAATCCTGCGGACGGCGATCGGCGTAGATCTCGATGCCGTTGCCTTCAGGGTCGGTGAGGTAGAGCGCCTCGCTGACCAGATGGTCCGAGGCGCCTTCGATGCCGATCCGCTTGGCGGCGGCATGGCTGATCCACCGGCCGAGATCGGCGCGCGACGGCAGCAGGAACGCAGTATGGAACAGGCCGGCGCTGCGTGGGTCGTCAGGCTTCGCCGAGGCATCCTGCTCCAGCACCAGCAGCGGGCGTCCCGCGGCACCGAGGGTGATCGCGCCATCGGCGCGGTTCAACTCCTGCAGGCCGACGACGGCGCGATAATAGGCGGCAAGGTTTTCGGCATCGCGCGCCTTCAACCCGACACGCGCGACGCTGACCGGGGTGGTCGCGGCAAAAGGCAGTTCGCTCATCACACTCTCCGTTCGGGCGCCGATCTCACGATGGGCAGTCGCGCCGACGTTTATTAGTCATTCCTGTTCCCCCTCCAGATCGTTCATCACCATCGTTCACACAAGGTTGAAAGAATCGAACACGTTGTTCACCTTTGTGATGCCACTGCATCCCACCGGCCGGTTGCATCAGACAGGGGCGCTCGCTACATCGGCGCCATGAAAGTCAAGGACGCCGATATTCTCATCATACCGGGCTACACCAATTCCGGGCCCGAGCACTGGCAGACCCGGTGGCAATCGAAATTGTCGACGGCGCGCCGGGTCGAGCAGGCCGAGTGGGCGAAACCCGTGCGCGAGGACTGGACGGCAAGCGTAGCGAAAGCTGTCAACGAGGCCGAGCGGCCGGTAGTCATCGTCGCGCATTCGCTGGGTGTGGCGGCGGCGGTGCAGGCGATCCCGCAATTCCAGAAGCCGGTCGCGGGCGCCTTCTTCGTGGCGCCGCCTGATGTCGCCAATCCGGAGATCAGGCCGAGGCACCTGATGACCTTCGGGCCCTATTCGCGCGAGCCCCTGCCCTTTCCGTCGATCGTGATCGCCAGCCGCAACGACCCGTTCTGCGCCTTTGAGGTTGCCGAGGACATCGCCGCCGCCTGGGGTTCGCTGTTCATCGACGCCGGCGACGCCGGCCATCTCAACCAGGACGCGGGCTTCGGCCCCTGGCCGGAGGGATCGATGACTTTCGCCAAGTTCCTGACGGAATTGAAGGAGCCTTGAAACGCCGGCGCCTCAGGCGCCGATCGAATCCCGCATGCTCTTCAGCAGCGTCCTGGCGCCGAGCGAGATCAGCGTGTGGTCAGAGCCCATGGCGAGCAGGCGGTAGCCCATCGACACGACGCGGCCGGCAACGGCCGGCTCGATGACATAGATCGCGGCGTGCTTGCCGGCCTTGCGCGTCCGCTCGGCGATCGAGGCGACCGTCTCCATCATGCTTTCCAACGTCGAATTGACGGTGGTGCCGTTCGACCAGGCGATCGAGAAATCCGACGGCCCGACGAAAATGCCATCGATGCCGGGCGTCTCGAGGATCCCATCCAGCGCCTCGAACGCCGCACGCGTCTCGACCATGGCAAAGGCCATGGTGCGCTGGTTCGAGTCGCGCAGCCACTCGGCATGGTCACCCTTCCCATGGCGCGGGAAGGCATAGGTCGGGCCCCAGGAACGCTCGCCCATCGGCGGATACTTCATCGCTGCGGCGAACTGCCTGGCGTCGTCCACGGAATTGACCATCGGCGCGATCACCGCCTCGGCGCCGAAATCGAGCGCCCGGCTCGCCATGTCGAAGCGCCCGACCGGGATGCGCACCAGCGCCGGCTTATTGGCGGCAAGCACCGGCACCAGGCCCCGCAGCACGCTGTCCTCGTGGTGGCCGCCATGCTGCATGTCGAGGGTAACGGCATCAAAGCCCTGCTTGGCGATGATTTCTACCGTCAGCGCGTCCGGCACGCCGGACCAGGCGGTGAACAGCGTTTCGTCGGCGGCCAGGCGGGACTTGAGCGACATCGGAACTTCCTTGGTAACGTCCGCAGTCTCAGCCGGAAACGGCGGCAAGGCAAAGAAAACCGCCCGGCTGAGCCGGGCGGTCGATTGGTCCAACAATTTTTACGTGTTCTTGACCTGCTCGATCGCCTGCGCCATCAGCTCGTCCATGGTGCGGCGGATCTGATGGTCCGACTGGTTGACGCCCGCGGCGTCGAAGTCGTCGCGGATCTTGCGGAAGACGTCATGGTCGCCGGCCTCCTCGATGTCGGAGACGACTACCGCTTTGGCATAGGCCTCGGCATCGGCTCCGCTCTTGCCCAGCTTTTCGGCGGCCCACAGGCCGAGCGCTCTGTTGCGGCGCGCCGAGGCCTTGAAGCGGAGCTCCTCGTCGAAGACGAATTTGCGCTCGAAGCCCTCTTCGCGGTCTTTCATGCTGCTCATGCGTCCCTCCGATCAAATCGATTCGCTTGGCTATGAATATGTGTGCTTACCCAGCACAAACCAAAAGGTCGCGGGCCGGTCAATATGCAACGTCCCATGCTGCGCTGCGGCATTTCGGTTCCGAAAGCGGTTGATCGGCTGGATTTGCCGATTGAGCAAACATTACGATTGCTATAGACACCGGCATTGAACGCACCCGTCGCCACAACTAATTTAGGCAGACGGACAGGTACTCGGTCGCTTGCCGCCTGCCCGCCAATCCAGAGAAAAAATCAGATGAAAAATCGCCGCCGCATTTACGAAGGCAAGGCCAAGATCCTCTATGAAGGACCTGAGCCCGGGACGCTGATCCAGTTCTTCAAGGATGACGCCACCGCCTTCAACAAGAAGAAACATGAGGTGGTCGACGGCAAGGGCGTGCTCAACAACCGCATCTCCGAGCACATTTTCAATCACCTCAATCGTATGGGCATCCCGACCCATTTCATCCGCCGGCTGAACATGCGCGAGCAGCTGATCAAGGAAGTCGAGATCATCCCGCTCGAGGTGGTGGTGCGCAACGTCGCCGCCGGCTCGCTGGCAAAGCGCCTGGGCATCGAGGAAGGCACGGTTCTGCCGCGCTCGATCATCGAATTCTACTACAAGGCCGATGCGCTGGACGACCCGATGGTGTCGGAAGAGCACATCACCGCCTTCGGCTGGGCCAGCCCGCAGGAGATCGACGACATCATGGCGCTGGCTATCCGCGTCAATGACTTCCTCTCCGGCCTGTTTCTGGGCGTCGGCATCCAGCTTGTCGACTTCAAAATCGAGTGCGGCCGCCTGTTCGAGGGCGACATGATGCGCATCGTCGTCGCCGACGAGATCTCGCCGGACTCCTGCCGGCTGTGGGACGTCGCCACTCAGGACAAGCTCGACAAGGACCGCTTTCGCCGCGACATGGGCGGGCTGGTCGAGGCCTACCAGGAAGTTGCCCGCCGCCTCGGCATCATGAACGAGAACGAGCCGCCGCGCCCGACAGGCCCGGTGCTCGTTGCCTCTTCCGAGCCCTCGAAGAGCACGAAGCACTGACTGCCAGCGCGGGCCTGCCGGAAACGGCGTGCCTGCCCCCCGCACTACCGATCACTCAGGAGTATCGATGAAAGCCCGCGTCACCGTCACCCTCAAGAACGGAGTTCTCGACCCGCAGGGCAAGGCGATCGAGCACGCCCTCTCAGGACTGGGCTTCGACGGCGTCGGCCAGGTGCGGCAGGGCAAGGTCTTCGACATCGAGCTCACCGGAACCGACAAAGCCAAGGCCGAAGCCGACCTCAAGGCCATGTGCGACAAGCTTCTGGCGAACACGGTGATTGAGAATTATAGTGTGGCTATTACCTGAGGTTGCAGCGCAGAGGTTATGCCTGAAGCCACCAGCGATTTGATGTACAGGCTCCTGTAGCGCGTGCATCACCAGCGAACTCGCCGAAAACCAGAGGCCCTACGACCCAAATGAAATCAGCCGTCGTCCTCCTGCCTGGGCTCAACCGTGACCGCGACATGATCGCGGCTCTGACCAAGATTTCCGGTCAGGCGCCGGCGACCGTCTGGCAAACCGACACCGAAATCCCGGACGTCGACCTGATCGCCATTCCCGGCGGCTTCTCCTTCGGCGACTACCTGCGCTGCGGGGCGATCGCCGCGCGCATGCCGGTGATGCGGGCAGTGGCCGAAAAGGCGGCCAAGGGCGTGATGGTGATCGGCGTCTGCAACGGCTTCCAGATCCTGGTCGAGGCGGGGCTGCTGCCCGGCGCCCTGATGCGCAACGCCTCGCTGAAATTCGTCTGCCGGCACGTGAAGCTCGAGATCGCCAACGCCAACACGATGTTCACCCGCGGCTATCAGCCCGGCCAGATCATTCGCTCACCGGTCGCTCATCACGACGGCAACTATTTCGCCGACGCCGAAACGCTGGCGCGCCTCGAAGGCGAAGGCCAGGTGGTGTTCCGCTATGCCGAAGGCACCAATCCCAACGGCTCGATCAACGACATCGCCGGCATCGTCAGCGAGAAGGGCAATGTGCTCGGTCTGATGCCGCACCCGGAGAACCTGATCGAGGCGGCACACGGCGGCAGCGACGGCCGGGCGCTGTTCGAAGGCGCGCTTGGCATCGCCGCTTGATCCTCTCAGACGATTCCTTCAGACCATTCTTTCAGACCAACGGGGCGGCCTGACCATGAGACTGACGATTGCTCGCCTTGCTCTCCTGGCCGCCGCCGGATTTGCGCTCGCCTCTTGCCAGTCCGGCTCGAAGACCACGCCGCCCCCCTCTGGCAAGAGCGCTTCCCTGCTTGCCATGGAGCAGGTCGCCATCGCCGCTCACAAGTGCTGGATCGCCAGCAAGGACCCGGCCTTCAAGCCCTATCAGATGGCCAACGAGCTCAACTCCTACAGCGGCACGCCGCGCTTCCTGCTGGTGCCCGCCAAGCACTATGGCGGTAAGCCGCTGCTGGTCGTGCAAGCACAAGGCAATTCCCGCAAAGTGGACGTGTTCGGGCCGTTGATGGCCGAACCGCTGGGCGCGCGTATAGGCTCCGACATCGCGCGCTGGCAGGCCGGCAATCCATCCTGCGCCGCTGCCGCGTGACTCGGCCGTAGGCCAATTCCTGCAAATGCAAGATTGACGGTCGGTTTTCGCGCTCGTCAATCAAGATACCGTCGAAGCTCTGTTCGCGGTCGATGTATGCCCAAACCGCGCAGCGATTTGATATGCATCGCAACAATCAAGGGCGTCGCGACGCGCTTAGCCCCAGAACGGCCTGATACCTTCGCGATGGGCGTCGCAGCGCGAAATGCCGATGTCCTTGAGCTGCTCGTCGGTCATCTCCAAGAGCGCAAGGCGTCCGCGACGGCGTTCCAGCATTCGGTCGATTTGCCTGGCGATGGCACGAAGCACGAATACGACCGGGTCAACGAACCCGCGGCGCTCCGACGGGCGGCCGTGCAACTCGGCGCTGTCATAACGGAATGTATCAATTGTATTCATCTTGCGATCAGCCAATTCTATCAATTGTACCCTAGTTACCCGCGTTTTCATATCGATTGACTCGTCTCGCGATGCAATATAAAAAATTGTCACCATGACAAATTGGCTCCCAGACCTCGCTTCCGGTTCCGGCCCTCTCTATCAGCGCCTTGCTGACAGCATTGAGTCAGATATCGACAAGGGCGTCATCGATGCGGGTGCAAAACTGCCGCCGCAGCGCGACCTCGCCTACGACATTGGCACTACGGTCGGCACGGTCGGCCGGGCCTATCAGTTGCTGCGCGAGCGCGGGCTGGTGAGTGGGGAGGTCGGGCGCGGCACCTATGTGCTCGCGCAACGCGCGGAGAGCCCCAAGCCCGAGCTGCAGCCCGCCGCGCTCGGAACGCGGCTCATCGACGCGCCGAGCGGCAAGCTGCGCTTCGACAGCACCGCCGCCCCCGATGTCGGGCAAGGCGCACTGATTGCCGAACTGCTGGCGCGGACGGCGGAGGAGCACCCTCACGACATTTCAAGCTATACCAGGGATTTCCCCGAGCGCTGGTTCGAGGCCGGCGGCCTTTGGCTCAAGCGCAATTCCTTCCACCCCTCGCCCGATTCGATCGTGCCGACACTTGGCACCCATGCGGCGGTGATGGCGGCGATCGCGGCGCTCACCACGCCTGGCGACACGATCGTCTTCGAGCATCTGACCTATTCGCAGATCTCGCGCAGCGCCGGTCTGATCGGGCGCCGTACCGCGCTGGTGTCGGCGGACGATGAAGGTCTCGATCCCGACGATCTCGAACGCGTCTGCGC
Source organism: Mesorhizobium sp. M1A.F.Ca.ET.072.01.1.1 (assembly GCF_004023325.1). Lineage (NCBI taxonomy): Bacteria > Pseudomonadati > Pseudomonadota > Alphaproteobacteria > Hyphomicrobiales > Phyllobacteriaceae > Mesorhizobium > Mesorhizobium sp. M1A.F.Ca.ET.072.01.1.1. The sequence continues at coordinate 10,591 of NZ_RZSF01000183.1, forward strand.
CCAGAAACACCCGAAGATGATGTTCGTGATGCCGACGGCGAAGAACCCGACGCTGGTGACGCTGTCGGCGGAGCGGCGCCAGGCGATCGCGCGCATAGCGCGCGAGTACAATGTCGTCCTGATCGAGGATGATCTCTATGGCGAATTGACCGACGATCCGACGCCCCTGCTCGCCGAATACGCCCCTGAGCGCACGATCGTCGCCGGCGGCCTGTCGAAGTCGGTAGCGGCCGGCGTGCGCGGGGGCTGGCTGTCCTGCCCGCCCGCCTACCGCCACCGCATCCGCGTGGCGCACAAGATGATGACCGGCGGGCTGCCCTTTCTGCTGGCGGAGGTCGGAACAAGGCTGGTGATGTCCGGCCAGGCCAGCGATATCCGCAAGCGCTGCATTGCAGAGATCCAAGCTCGTCTCCATGTCGTGCGCGAGACGCTGGCTGGCTTTGACTTCAAGGCACGGGACAATGTGCCCTTCGTCTGGCTCACCTTGCCGGATCCTTGGCTCTCGGGCACCTTCAAGAATGCCTGCCTGGCGCAGGGCTTGCTCATCGACGACGAGGACGAGTTCAAGGCCGGTCGTTCCGAGCAAGTCTTCCACGGCGTCCGCTTCGGTGTTTCGCAACCCCGGCAAAGCAAGGATGTCGCCGGTGGCGTCGCGGTCATCCGCCGCCTGCTCGACGAGGGCCGCGCCGGCTACGACAGTTTTTCCTGACCTGTCCTTTCCTAAGCGCCTCGCGCTACCGGCCGGTGCCGGCGCAGCGGTTTTCCGGCGTTTTCGTCGTGCTTTGGGGGTGTATCGCTCGAAAGCTTGCGATAAGAGGAGACTCAGAAAAAGCCCCCCTCTTCCACGGATACCAATCGCCGCTCATGACCATATCCAATTCCGTGCCGATCACCCCCGAGCTCGTGGCCGCGCATGGGCTGAAGCCCGACGAATACCAGCGCATCCTCGATCTGGTTGGCCGCGAGCCGAGCTTCACCGAGCTCGGCATCTTCTCGGCGATGTGGAACGAGCACTGCTCCTACAAGTCTTCCAAGAAATGGCTGCGCACGCTGCCCACCAGCGGCCCGCAGGTTATCCAGGGGCCCGGCGAGAATGCCGGCGTGGTCGACATCGGCGACGGCGACTGCGTCGTCTTCAAGATGGAGAGCCACAACCACCCCTCCTATATCGAGCCCTATCAGGGAGCCGCGACCGGCGTCGGCGGCATCCTGCGCGATGTCTTCACCATGGGCGCGCGACCGGTTGCGGCGATGAACGCGTTGCGCTTCGGCGCGCCTGACCATCCCAAGACCCGGCACCTGGTTGCTGGAGTCGTTTCCGGTGTCGGCGGCTACGGCAATTCCTTCGGCGTGCCGACCGTCGGCGGCGAGGTCAATTTCGACGCCCGCTACAACGGCAACATCTTGGTCAACGCCTTCGCGGCCGGCCTCGCCAAAACCAACGCCATCTTCTTGTCGCAGGCCAAGGGCGTCGGCCTGCCGGTCGTCTATCTCGGCGCCAAGACCGGGCGCGACGGCGTCGGCGGCGCCACCATGGCCTCGGCCGAGTTCGACGACAAGATCGAGGAGAAGCGGCCGACCGTACAGGTTGGCGACCCTTTCACCGAAAAGTGCCTGCTGGAGGCCTGCCTCGAGCTGATGGCGTCGGGCGCGGTCATCGCCATCCAGGACATGGGCGCCGCCGGCCTGACCTGCTCGGCGGTCGAGATGGGCGCCAAGGGCGATCTCGGCATCGAGCTCGACCTCGACAAGGTGCCGGTGCGCGAGGAGCGCATGAGCGCCTACGAGATGATGCTGTCGGAAAGCCAGGAGCGCATGTTGATGGTGCTGCGCCCCGAGAAAGAGGAGGAAGCCGAGGCGATCTTCCGCAAATGGGGCCTCGACTTCGCCATCGTCGGGACGACCACCAACGACCTGCGCTTCCGCGTGCTGCACCACGGCGACGAGGTCACCAACCTGCCGATCAAGGAACTGGGCGACCAGGCGCCGGAATATGACCGCCCCTGGGTCGAAACGAAGAAGCCGGCGCCGCTTGCAGCGAATGACGCGCCCAAGGCCGACGTCGCTGACGCGTTGCTCAAGATGCTGGGCGGACCGGACCTCTCTTCGCGCCGCTGGGTGTGGGAGCAGTATGACACGCTGATCCAGGGCAATTCGCTGCAGCTCCCAGGCGGCGATGCCGGCGTGGTGCGCGTCGAAGGCCATCCAACCAAGGCGCTCGCCTTCTCTTCCGACGTCACGCCGCGCTATTGCGAGGCCGACCCGTATGAGGGCGGCAAGCAGGCCGTCGCCGAATGCTGGCGCAACCTGACGGCAACGGGCGCCCTGCCGCTTGCCGCCACCGACAATCTCAATTTCGGCAATCCGGAGCGGCCGGAGATCATGGGCCAGTTTGTCGGAGCGGTTAAGGGTATCGGCGACGCTTGTCGCGCGCTCGGCTTCCCGATCGTCTCCGGCAATGTCTCGCTCTACAACGAAACCAATGGCCGCGGCATCCTGCCGACGCCGACCATCGGCGGCGTCGGGCTGATCGCCGATTGGTCGAAGATGGCCCGCGTCGGCTTTGCCGCCGAGGGCCAGATGATCGTGCTGGTCGGCGCGCCGCCGACATGGG
>NZ_RZSF01000184.1:0-13094 GCF_004023325.1 Mesorhizobium sp. M1A.F.Ca.ET.072.01.1.1
CCCCTCATCCGTCTCGGCGCTGCGCGCCGATCCACCTTCTCCCACAAGGGGAGAAGGAGGCGCGAACCTCGCGGCGCCTCAACTTGGCGATGATGATGAGTGAGCTTTCTCAACGCGATAATCCTGCCATTTAGCGCGGCGTCCCCCTCCCCCTTGAGGGGAGGGTCCGGCCGAAGGCCGGGGGTGGGGTCCGCTGTGAAGTGCGCCTACGGGGAGATAGCGTCGGCGTACTTCGCGGGCGACCCCCACCCGGACCTGCGGTCCGCCCTCCCCTCGAGGGGGAGGTTTAGGGCCGCGCTTTACTTGTTCGGCGCCTGGTCGATGATCGACTGCATGGTCTCCTGCGCGTTCGAAATCGCGCCGTCGACATCGTCGCCGAAGAAGACCTCGTTGACCATTTGCGTCCACGGCCCGTTGGCGGAGTTGATCAGGTCGTTGAACACCACCGAATAGGGCGTGCGGCCCTTGGCCATCGCCTCGGCCGCCACCTGGTAGCGCGGATCGAGGTCCTTCAGCGCCTCCTTGGCGATGTCGCCGCGCACCGGAAGGCTACCATATTTGGCGAGGATGGTCTGGCCCTCGAGCGAGTAGGCGAAGTCCAAAAACTCCTTCACCACGGCGATCTTCTTGGTGCCCTTGGTGACGACGAAATTGTCGCCGCCGGCGAAGGACGACCAGCCGCCATCCTTGCCCGGCAGGAAGGTGATGCCGTAGTCGATATCAGGGTATTGCGTGTTGAGCGCGCCGATGGCGAAGGCGCCGGACGGCGAAAGGCCGATCTTGCCGCCGGCAAAGGCGGCGAAGAAATTGGCGCCGGTGTCGGTCTGCGCGCCCTCGGGCACCAACCCCTTCTTGACCATCGAGCGGTAGAGGTCGATCGCGCCGCGCAGCTGCGGGCTGTCGAGCGTCGCCTTGGAGCCGTCCTCGGAGAGGATGTCGCCGCCCGAGGCCCAGACCAGCGGCGTGAAGGTGAAGATGTTGCAGCCGCCGCAATTGCCGGAGAAGTAGAAGCCCTTGATGTCGCCGCCGAGCGCATTGACCTTCTCGGCATCGGCCTCGATCTCGGCCCAGGTCTTCGGCCCCTTTTCAGGGTCGAGCCCGGCCTGCTTGAACAGCTTCTTGTTCCAGATCAGCACCGAAGAATCGGCCGAGAACGGCAGGCCGTAGATGCGGCCCTTATAGGTGCCGGTCTTCACATGCGCCGGCGAGAGGCTGGAAAAATAGGGCAAGGACTTCGCCCAGTCGGTGATGTCCTCCAGCTGGCCGGCGGCAGCGAAGGACGGGGTGTAGATGAGGTCGAGCGACAGCGCGTCGGGCGCGGTGCCGCCGGCGGCGGCCGCGCCATATTTCGGGATGATCTCGGCGTTCGGGATGATGTCGAGCTTGATCTGGTCCTTATGCGCCTTGTTGAAGGCGTCGACGATGCGCGGCATGAAATTCGAGCCGTCGGCGCGCACCCAGATGTTGGCGGTCTCGGCCGACGCCGCCTGCAGGCCACCGCCGATCACGGCCGCGGCCAAAGCCAGCTTGGCAAACATGGTTGTCACGGTATTCCTCCTCATGGTTCTCCTCCCAGTTTGGCCGTTGCGCGACGGCCGTTTCGTTCGATGCCTCAGCCGCCCGGCGGACGGCCGCATGACTGACGCACCACCAGCCGGCACGGCAGTTTCCTGATGCCTGGCGCGGCCGGCTGGCCGCCCACGAGCGAAAGCAGAGCGAGCCCGGCCTCGCGGCCGAGCGCTGAAAGGTTCATGTCGACCGAGGTCAGCGGCGGGCGCGTCGCCTCGGCCACGATCTCCCAATTGTCGAAGCCGATGACGCCGACATCGTCGGGCACGCGGATGCCGCGCTCGCGCAGCGCGTCGATGACGCCGCGCGCGATCTGGTCGTTGCCGCAGAACACTGCGTCCGGCCAGCCTTCCCTGCCCCGGCCGTTGCCGAACAGCTTTGCCACCGCATCGTGCCCCCAGGCTTCCGACCAGGCGCCGAGCAGCGGCTCGCCGACCGGCAGGCCGTGCGCCGCGAGCACCTCCCGGTAAGCCTCAGCCCGCGCGTGCACCACCGCGAAGCCCGCCGGCCCGGTGACATGGGCGATGCGGCGGCGCCCGAGCCGCAAAAAATGTTCGACCGCCAGCCGCGCGCCGCCGGCGTCGTCGGAGACCAGGCCGACCGCGCCGGGATCCGGCTGGGTGAAGGCATAGACGACCGGGATGCGCAGATTGGAGAGATCGATCGGCAGATGGCGGTCGATGCGCTTTCCGGTGGCGATGATGCCGTCGACGCGCTTGTCGAGCATGGCCTCGACATGCAGCTGGCCGAGCCTTGTGTCGTCCTCGACATTGCACAGGAACACCGAGACGCCATTGTCGACCAGCGCATCCGAAACGCCGGCCATCAGCGGCAGCGAAAAGCGGCCATACGTATCGTTGGTGAGCAGGCCGACGGTAAACGAGCGCTTGCGCAGCAGGCTCTGCGCCAAATGGTTCGGCCGGAAGCCGAGACGCTGCGCCACCGCACGGATGCGCTCGCGCGTCTCGGCGGTCATGCGCCCCTGCCCGTTCAGCGCCTTGGACGCCGTCGCCACGCTGACCCCGGCCGCAGCCGCCACCTCGCGCAGCGTGACCGGCGGCTTGGCGGAAACTGGCGCTGGCTCGGCGTCGGGGGACATAGTTCGAGGCGCATCCCTGAGTTGGGAAAAGGTTTTCCCTTATCGCCCTGCGCGAAGATGACGGTTGAGGTCAGCGCACGCGAGGCCAGTTGGGAAAAGGTTTTCTCAGAAAGGAGATTAGGCGAAGGTGGCGGGGTTGGCAAGGGGAAAGGACTCGACGCGGCTGCTCGCCCAATCGTTGACGTGCGTGGGCTATCATAAGTTCCAGTCTCGATGAACCGGAAGGGCCCGCAAGCAGACTTGTCGGTTTCCCAGAAGCAGCTAGCGTAAACCTGCACGACCGATATGTGGCGCAACTCGGCGGAGAAGCGATTTTGCGGTTTTACCAGTTGGTCGCGATGTATTTTGGTTGGAGATATTCGAGCAGGCCGTGATGCCCTCCCTCGCGGCCGAGCCCGCTTTGCTTCATCCCCCCGAAGGGCGCTGCCGGGTCCGAAACCAGGCCACGATTGACGCCGACCATTCCACTTTCGATGCGTTCGGCGACCCTCAGGGCGCGTCTGAGATCACTACTGTAGACGTAGGATATGAGGCCATACTCCGTGTCGTTCGCCAGCCGGACAGCCTCGTCTTCCGTATCGAAGGGCGTGACCGCTGCGACCGGCCCAAAGATCTCTTCCTTCGCGATGTCGGAATCGGGAGAAACGTCAGCTAGGACTGTCGGAGGATAGAAGAAGCCCTCGCCAGGCCGCGGTTTGCCGCCCGTTTCGATACGCGCCCCACGGGCAACGGCATCCTTCAGCAAGCGATCAACCTTCTCCACGGCCGTCGCGGTAATAAGGGGCCCGAGCTGGGTCGTCGCTTGAAGACCCGGCCCCACTGAAAGCGACGACATTTCCTGGGTAAGCCGGCGGACAAAAGCGTCGTAAATGCCGCGCTGCACATAGAAGCGATTCGCCGCAGTGCAGGCTTCTCCGCCGTTGCGCATCTTGGCGACCATGGCGCCGGCCACGGCATCGTCCAGATCCGCATCATCGAACACGATGAAAGGAGCGTTGCCGCCGAGTTCCATGGAACAGCTGATGACCCGGTTGGCGGCCTCACGCAACAGGATGCGCCCAACGGCCGTCGAACCCGTGAATGACAGTTTGCGCACCCGACTGTCGTGCAGCATCGCGCTCACCACAGGCCCCGCGGCCGTGGTCGTCACGATGTTGACGGCACCTTCGGGCAAACCGGCTTCCATGAGGATCGCACCGATCGCCAACGCGGTCAGTGGAGTCTCAGCCGCCGGCTTCAGTACGCACGTGCAACCCGCCGCGAGCGCCGGGGCGATCTTGCGGGTCGCCATGGCCGCCGGGAAATTCCAGGGTGTGACGAGAACGGCGATGCCAATCGGCTGGTATTGAACCACGATTCGGTTTGCACCGCCCGGCGCGTGGCCGATGTCGCCGAGAGTACGCACCCCCTCCTCGGCGTACCATCGGAAGAACTCCGCGGCATACGTTACCTCTGCGCGAGCGTCTGGGAGGGCCTTGCCGTTCTCCAGAGATATCAGTTGCGCCAGCCATTCGGCACGATCGAGCATGAGCCGATGGCAGCGCATCAGCATGTCCGATCGCCGGCGTGAGGGGGTTTGCCTCCACATAGTCGCAGAAGCCTCCGCAGCATCGATCGCCCGGATTGCGTCGGCGACTGCGCCGTCTGCGACAGACGCGATCGTGAGCCCGTTGGATGGATCGGCGACATCAAACCGATTGCCGCCGGTTGCACTTGTCCATTTGCCGCCCACCAGCAGATCCACAGGAGCGCTTGCAATGATAGCCGCAGCATCCGCGCAAAACGATTCGATATCCCTTGCTGTCTGACTCACACCCATCCTCTCGCGGCTTTAGAAAACATGCGCAACCAGTCTGTCGATTGCTGGAACCAATATGAAATTGGTATTGCAACCGGTGTCAATATAGATCAAATTGGTTGCAGAGAAATCCGCCCGTTTCTTAGTGGAGTGGCCGCATGACCGTCGTTTTGAGGGATTTCATCGAGGCGGCTGGATTGCAGCCAGGCGACCGGCTGCCACCCGAGCGCGATCTCGCGCTCAAGCTAGGTTTACCCCGCACGGCCCTCCGGCGCATGCTGGCCGAGATGGAGCAAGAGGGGCGCCTGCTTCGCCATGTCGGGCGTGGCACTTTCGTCGCCGAGCGAGGGGCAACCGCGAGCGCTCCGTATCGCGCACACGATGCCTCTCGGAAAGAACTGTGGACCTATCCCGCTGAGGTCTTCGAAGCACGATTAATCATCGAGCCGAAGGTGGCGGCGCTCGCGGCGTTGCGGGCGACCCCCTATGAAACTGAAGAGATGCACAAGGTCATCCAGCATGGCAGTACCGCCGCGACGCTGGCGGAGTTCGAGCGTTGGGACGCCGCGTTCCATCAACTGGTAGTGGTGGCGGCCCGCAATGGATTGCTGGCCTCGCTCTACGAAGGTATTCACTCGCTTCGGGCGGGGCGTCTTTGGGGGCGCATGAAAGAGCTGTCTCTGACGAAAGAGCGTATGCAGGAGTATACGGCTCATCATCGCGCGATCTTACAGGCGATCACTGACCGCGATGGTGGGCAGGCCGAACAAAGAATGCATAGCCATATCTTGACCGCGAGAGCCAACATACTCGGATCGGAGACAATGGGGTGAGTAGGCCTCATCGCCAAAATTTTGAGATTGCCGAACCGAGCAGAATGGCGCGTTCGAACGCTAATCGCTTGTCGTTCTATTCAAGGCGGGGCATCTGACACTGTTTTCAAGACGGACGCGGTGCGCGCCATCCAGACAAGATGAGGTTCCTGTACGCGGCGGGCCCGTCGCCAAGGAAGAGCAAGGTTATCGCCTCTTTGCTTCGGGCTGGCGACGGCGCATCGCACGTTTATCCCGCCATTCGTAAAGGGAATAGACAAGCGGGATGAACCATGGCTTGCCGCGGTAAAACGGCACGGCCTTCGGAGCGGGGTCGAAATCGAAGGCGGACTGCGCCTTTTCGGTTTCGCCGAGGATCTTGAAGGCGGCCTTCTTGCCCAGCCAGCGGGCCCAGACCACTCCGGAGCCGCAGAAGCCGGTGGCGTAAACCGTATCGCCCGAGGTGAAAATCCGAGGCACCATGTCGCGATGCATGGCGACCTGGCCAAACCAACTATGCGTCAGGCCGACGCCCCTCAGTTCGGGGAAAATTCGGCCAAGTTCGCTGCGCAAATGGGTGGTCGGCGCCAGCGCGTCACCCGCCGTGGTGCCGTCCCTGCCGCCGAAGAGGATGCGCGATCCGTCCGCCGAAGGGCGATAGTAATAGCTGAGCTGGCGCATATCGCCATACATCATGCGCTTCGGCATCAACCGGTCCATCACGCCTTCTGCCAATGGCTCGGTAGCGATTATGCGGCTGCGCACCGGCACAATACGGCGTCGCAGCCAAGGATCGAAGCCGTCGGTATAGGCATCCGTGCAGATCAGCACCTTCCTGGCGAGAACGTCACCGCGCGACGTTCTCACACGGACCCCGCCGGCCTCGGCGATGGTTCCCGTAACGGCTGTGTTCTCATGGATTACCGCTCCGGTTGCCATTGCCACCCGTATAATACCCGCAAGCAGCTTGGCCGGATGCAGGCCACCGGTATCCATCCGCACGAATCCACCCGTGTAGAAATCCGTCCCGATATAGGTCGGCACGTCCAACCGGCCAACGGGATGAGCCTCGATGCCCAGAAAGCGCCGCAGTAGATCGGCGGAGCGGCTGAGTTCGTCGCATTCATCAGCGTTGATCGCGCCGACGAACAGGCCGGAGAGATGGAAGTCACACTCCACCTTCTCCTCCTTCAGAAAGGCCCACAGGTCTTCCCGTGCGGCCTTTCCCTCCATCAGGATCTCGGTGGCGCGGGCCTCGCCGAATCTTCTGATCAATTCCTTGCGCCCGGGTCGAATGCTCCCGCTCGCCATGCCGCCATTACGACTGGAAGCCGCCTGCCCCAGCGACTGGCGATCGAAAAGCTGAACACTGCGACCGGGACGAGCAAGCTCGATGGCCGCCGAAAGTCCTGCATAGCCTCCCCCAACGATCGCCACGTCGCATTTGGAGGCGACCCGGCGGACTGGGAGGGGAGAGAAGGTGCAATCCTCCCACCAATAGGGCGTGGATTTGAGGGGGCCAGCGGAATCGGCGGTCATGGGAACATACCAGCTTTTGGTCGGATCGGCGGGCAAGCGCAAACCGGTCAATCACGTGAGACCCAGAGTTTGCGCGTGGTTTCGATGGCACGCCATACGCCGGTGAATCCCGGATGCATGACGAAGGCGTCGCCAGCCGCGATGCGGCGCGGCGGGCAGCCATCCTCAGTGAGTTCGGAGACACCCGAAAGGATGTAGCAGAACTCGAAAGTCTCGCCCTTAATCGAACGATAGGCGCCAGGCGTGACCTCCCAGACCCCCGCCTTCACGGCGCCGTCTGCGGTCTGGGCGATATCCCAGCTCAGAAAACGTGGATCGCCCTCCACAAGGCGGTCGGGCAGAGGCTGCCCTTCGCGTGGGCGCGGAAGAACATTCTGGTCGATGAACGTCAACTTGGACATAGGGATGTGGCCTTTCTGCGCGTTGAACGCCGTTCGAACCAAAGTTGCCGCTCCAAAAGCTTCAAGGCAGTCAGTCCGACGACATTGAGGGTGAGGTAGAAGACGGAGGTGATGATGAAGATGTCCATAATGGCGAAGGTTTCGCTCATCAGGCGTTTGGCCCAACCGGTGATTTCGAGCACAGCGATGGTCGAAGCGAGGCTGGATTCTTTGACGATGATGGCAACCTCACTGCTGTAGGATGGCAGCGCTTGTCGCAAAGCCAGCGGGAACTTGATCCGGCGCAAGATAATCCAAGGCGACATGCCGCAGGCTTCCGCCGCCTCGATCAGCCCGCGCGGCAGGGATAAAAACGCGGTTCGAAAGATTTCGGCTGTGTAGGCACCGGTGTTCAACAGGACCGCGAGAATGGCTGCGTGCAGGCCGTCGCCGATCAGCCACCAAATCACCGGGTTGGAGCGAAAGAACCCGACCTGCCCTAATCCGTAGTAGATCACGAATATCTGCACTAGCATGGGCGTGCCGCGAAAGACGGCGCAATAGGCGTCGGCCGCCGTGCAAACCAAGCGATTGCGCGAAGTGCGCGCGAGCGCCACCAGGATGCCGAATGGCAGTCCTAAGCCCACGCCGAACACCGAGATCAGAAGCGTTGTCTTTGCGCCGGTGAGAAGGAACGGAATCGCATAGGCAATAATGGTGAAATCCATTCTAACCTCCGCTGAAGCCGCGATTGATATGGCGCTCAGCCAGGCCGAACAGGGTCTGGCTGACTGCTGTCATGGCGAAGAACAGCGAGGCAGCGATGCAGTAAAAGAGAAGTGGCGAGCGCGTGATGCCCGCCGCGATAGCCGCCATACGCATGAGTTCCTGCATGCCGACGATGGAAACGAGTGAAGTATCCTTGATCGTCATCTGCCAGACATTGTTGATCCCGCCGAGAGCAAGCCTCAACGCGAGCGGCAACGTGATTCTGAAAAAGGCGACCGATCGAGGCAACGCCAAAGATTTCGCGGCTTCAAGAAGACCGTTGGGAACGGCTTCCAAAGCGCCTCGCATCACCTCGATCGAATAGGCGCAGGAAATGGTCGCGATGGCGAGGATGCCGATAATGGACGGGTAGGCACTTTCAGCCGTGTCTCGGTAGCCGAAGGCAACGGCTACCTTCTGCACCCAGTCGACAGAGCCAAAGAACAGGAGATAGATCACAAGAAGACCCGGCACGCCGCGGACGACGATGCTGTAGACATCGATCATCTGGGACAGCACCGGGACCCGCTGCCAGCGCGCTATGGCAAACGGGACGGCTGCGATCAACCCGATCATCATGCCGACCAGCCCGATGCAGATCGTCACGAAGGCGCCGCGCAGCAAAGCGAGTCCCCAGCCCTGCTCCACAACCAGCAACCAGATAGTTTCAAACATGGATGACACCCGTCGGGCCGCCGCGGGCTGCGACGGCCAGTTGTTGCGAGAGGATCACTTCTTGCACGGAATGGTGTAGTCGTCCTTGAACCACTTGAGGGAAGACTCCTTGATCTTACCTCCATCGATCATGTTGCAGAGCGCGGCATCTACCTTAGCCTTGAGTTCGGCATTCCCCTTGCGCATGCCGACACCCATGCCGTGGCCGAGGGTTTGAGGATCGCTCATCGCCGTAATCTTCACATCGATCTTCGTGAAGTTGGCGCCGTCCGGTGTAACGAGGAAATCCATCCAGGTCGGGGAGTCGCCGAAAGCGGCATCCAGGCGGCCAGCCGCAAGATCAGCGGTCTGCTGAGTGGTGGCATCATAAGTCTTGAGATCGGCGCTGGTCGCCCGCTTGCCGATGAATTTGGCATAGGTCGTGCCTGTCACGACGCCGACACTCTTTCCCGCGAGCGCCTTTTCGATCTCCTCGAGACTCTTGAGCCCGGCAAGAGCGGAATCTTTGGGGACCACGAAATAGAGCGGCGTGGTGGCGTACGGGATGGAGTAGTCGATCTTCTTCTGGCGCTCGGCAGTGATGCCAAGGCCGGAAATGATCACGTCGAAGCGGTCGCTATCCATGGAGGGAACCAGCGAACTGAAAGCCTGCACCACGAATTTGCACTTCATCTTGAGTTCGGCGCAGATACCGTTGGCAACGTCGGCGTCGAAGCCGGTGACGTTTCCGTTGGCGTCGGCCATGCTGAACAGCGGCGCGTCCCCTTCCGTGCCGACGCGTAGGACGCCTTCCTCGGCGCGCGCGGCACCGGCTGCGGCGGCGAGCATGAAACCGGATACGAAAATCGAACGAAACGTTTGAACTGAAAGCATGAGTGTTACCCCTTTTCTTGTTCTGCTGAAGAAAACCGCGATCACGCGGCGGCTGGCATGACGCTGGAGAGAAACCGTTTCACCGCCTCCGAGGCAGGGTTGCGAAACAACTCTTCCGGCGCATCGTCCTGCTCAAGGATACCTTTGCGCAGGAATATCATTCGGCTCGACGCGTCGCGCGCAAACCGCATTTCATGGGTGACGAGAAGGATGGTCGCCCCCTCTTCGGCCAGCGTGCGGATCACCTTCAGCACCTCGCCCACGAGTTCCGGATCGAGCGCGGATGTGGGCTCGTCAAAAAGCATGATCTTTGGTCGCATCGCCAGCACCCGTGCGATCGCCACGCGCTGTTGTTGACCGCCTGAAAGCTGACTGGGATAGCGGTCGCGGAATTCGGCCATCCCCACCTTGGAAAGCGCCGAAAGCGCCATATCCTCGGCCTCCCGCCTTCCTTTCCCGAGCACGTAGACGAGCGCCTCTGTCACGTTGCCGATCACGGTCCGGTGCGGCCAGAGATTGAAGTTCTGGAACACCATGCCAGTCCGCTGGCGAAAGAGCCGGATCTTCGCGCGGTTGGTGATTTCGCTCTTGCCCGGTCGATTGGTGGTGATGGAGATTGCGTCGCCCATCACCTCGATCCTCCCTGAGGTCGGCGTCTCCAGAAAATTTATGCAGCGCAACAACGTGCTCTTTCCCGAGCCAGACGCGCCGATAAGGGATATGACCTCCCCTTCCGCCATCTGGAAAGTGACGTCGTTAAGGATCCTGACCGCGCCGAAATTCTTACTGAGTTCATGGACCTTTAGAACCGGGGCCATGTCATGGCGTCTTCGGTTCCATTCAGATCGCACCTTCTCAACATGGGGCTGGCCCCGGCTGTCCATCGTCTGCGCGAGTTCGTTAAGTGTTAGGCGACTGTGACCATCGCTCCCACTTTCGTCGGTGACGGCGCCGTCTATGGCGCTCCTCCTCGAAACGGTTCGATATCCCTTGCTGTCAGTCACGTTCATCGGCTCGCTGCCTCTAGCAACTATTTGAAACCAATCTCGGGATTCTTAGGACCAATATGACATTGGTATCGCAACCGGTGTCAAGATAGATCAAATTGGTTGCGAGAAAAATCTGCAGGAACAGCTTACATTTGGCGCGTCGGATCCAATTCGCGGAATAAAGACCATCGCAGATAAGCCGCCCCTCGCCCGGCCTCAGGCGAACATAGACTCGCCTATCGCTTCCTAAACAGAATGGCCGGGCCCGCTCCGCCGGGCCGCCCACGCGTCGCCGTCGGCGCCAAGCTCGCGCCAGCGGCAACAAGGGACCGCGGCGGCCAGGTGACGGGTCTTAAGGCGGCCGAGGACACTCAGATCCGGTTCGAGCACGTCGAGCATGGCGACGCGGTCTCACGCGCCGCGAGCGCCTCATCGAACGCCACTGTCGCGGAACGATTAGCCGCTGCTCGATGTTGATGCGACATCGGATGGCGAATCCATGGAACGGCGCGACAAGGAACAGGAGAATCTTTCCCGGCTCGAACGGGCCGCGCAGCAGACTGCCGATCCGAAAACGATCCAGCAGCAGGCGAAAACGCCCGAGGAAAAGTTCCGCTTCAGCTTTCGGAAAGAAGACCTCTGGTGGACGGCTGGTTTCGCGACCGCTGCCTTGCTGCTCTTTGCCGTCCAGCTTCTCATCAACTGGCGCGTGGAATGGTTTGAGGCGCCTTTGCGCGCCCGCGTGCTGAACTATGTCTGGGGCGGCCTTCTCATTTTCGTCATGCTGACGATAGCGAACATCGTCGAAGTCTTTCTCATCGGCCGAATTCCCAATCGCGTTTCGCGTTTCAACCTGAAACGAATTTTTCGATTGATCGTCGTGGTCGCCGTCGTCTTCGTGGCCATCTCGGTGCTGTTCGTGAACTGGTACGCCGCCGTCGTTTCGCTCGGGCTGATCTCACTGACACTCGGCTTCGCGCTGCAAATGCCGATCTCCAGCTTCATCGCCTGGATCTATATTCTGGCCCGGGCGCCCTATCGCGTTGGCGACCGGATCCGCATCGGCGATGCCCATGGCGACGTCATCGACGTCAGCTATCTCGACACGACGTTGTGGGAATTCGGCGGCGAACATCTTTGGACCGATCATCCGAGCGGACGCGTCATCAAGTTCCCCAACTCCACCGTCTTCGACACGCCGGTCTTCAACTATTCCTGGCCGCTGTTTCCCTATGTCTGGAACGAAATCAAGTTTCAGCTCGCCTACGACAGCGATCTGGAATTCGTGGCGAAAACCATGCGAGAGGTCGTGGACGAGCAGATCGGCGACATCATGAGCCAGAAGGTGAAGGTCTATAAGGATATCCTGTCGAAAACGCCGGTGGACGAGCTGCAAGTGAAGGAGCATCCGGTGGTGCATTTTCGCGTCAGTGAAAATACCTGGCTCGAAGCCATCGTGCGCTACCTCGTGCCGCCGAAGGAAGCGGGCCGCACCAAGACACGCTTGATCAAGGAAATGCTGGCGCGAATGAATGCAGAACCCGATCGCGTGCTGTTTCCAAAGAGCAATTTGCGGTGAACTTCCAGGCAGCTTGGCAAAGCGAGGTCGTTCGCGTCCCTTCGTGGCTTGTCAGTTCATTGGCCAGACGATCGCCAGCATCGGCACGGCAACAATGACGACAAGGAACGACAGCGGCAGCCCCAGCCGCGGATAGTCGCTGAAACGATAGCCTCCCGGGCCCATGACAAGGGTGTTGCATTGGTGCCCGATCGGCGTGAGGAAGTCGCAGCCGGCGCCGATGGCGACAGCCATCAGAAAGGCTTCCGGCCTGTAGCCCAGATCGGCGGCGAATTCCGAAGCGACGGGCGCCATGACAAGCACGGTGGCGGCATTGTTGAGGAATGGCGTCACGGCCATGGCGGCAACGAGGATGAGCGTCAGTGCGCCGGGCGCCGGAAGAATGGTCCCGAACCTGGCAAGCTCCGCGGCGACCAGTGCGGTTGCCCCCGTGGTGCGCAGCGAATCGCTCACCGGGATGAGAACGGCGAGCATCACGAGGATTGGGCCATCCAGCGATTGGTAGACGTCGCGGAGCGGGATGACCTTGAAAAGCACTATCCCGACCGCGGCCGCAAAGAAAGCGACGGGAACAGGGAGCAGACCCACGGCAGTCGTGAGCATGGCAAGGGCGAGGATGACCACGGGCACGATACCCTTGCGCACGCTGCCAAGAAGGATAGGCCTTTCCGCCAGCGGCAGGCAGCCGAGTCCGCGCAGTGTCTCGGGCATTGTGGTTGCATTGCCCTGCAGCACGACGACGTCGCCGAGCCTTAGCTCGACCTTGGCGAGCCTGCGGTCTAGGCGCTGGCCGCGACGGCTGACAGCCAGGAGGTTGACGTTGAAGCGATCGTAGAGGGCAAGTCGCTGGGCGGTCCAGCCGATCAAGGGCGAGCTTTCGCCAATGACGGCCTCGATCGCTACCATCTCGCTGGTGGTGACCTCTTCATTCACCCGATCGCCCGTGACGCTGAGCTTGCCTTGCGAGACAAGACGATCCAGCGCTGCCGGGTCGCCTTCGAGCAACAGGATGT
>NZ_RZSF01000185.1:0-13087 GCF_004023325.1 Mesorhizobium sp. M1A.F.Ca.ET.072.01.1.1
CTATTCGCCCGACCTGCAAGCGGTGCTGGCGCGGCGCTACGACGAGGGGACGAGCGCGCAGAGCGAAGTGGGGTTCGAGACGATCAAGCCGCTGAGGGAGTGAAGGCTGCCTTTCAGTCAGGGACTTAAGATGATCCTCATACCGGCATCAGCGGATTGCCTGCTGCCGCACCACCCTGCGGCGTCGTCTGGCGGGCGAATCGTTCTGTGATGGCGGGGGCTCGACCCGCTCCAAACCCTCCAGGCACTGCCGCAACACACCGGCATCCTGCTCGGCCTTGGCCATCGACATGGCGCCGGAGTAAGCCGCCACCGTCAGCGCGGCAAAGCGGTCGGGATCGGTCCCACCTTTCCCGCCGGCCTCCTGATCGGCGCGCACCTTGTCGGCGATCGCCCGCCGCCAGCCGGCGAAGATATCGGCCAACGCAATACGGAAATCGGGATCGGCGAGCGACAGCTCATGTGCCAGATTGTTGAGCGGGCAGCCGCGCACATAGCCCTGCTGCTCGAGCGCGGCCGCTACCGCCTCAAACACGGCGCGCAAGGGCGTGCGCGCCGAAGGCGCCGCCCGCACCGGCTCGATCCAGTTCTCCTCAACCGCGGCCGCCACCCGCTCCTCGATCACCGCCAGCGCCAGCGCCTTCTTGGTCGGGAAATGATGGTGCAGCGCGCCGCCGGTGACGCCGGCCGCCGCCATCAGGTCGCCGAGGCTCGAGGCGTGATAGCCGCGCGCCTGGAAGCAATCTTCCGCCACGTCGAGCACGCGCCGCCGCATGCCCTGCGGATCGTTAGTGCGCTTCTTGCGCATCGCCACCTCCACCTTTCCCCGTTGGAGAGAAGGGGAAGAACGTAGCATATTGACAAAACAGGACAACCGGTCTGTTTATAAACAGGATGAACACCCTGTTTTCGAGAGTCCAGCCATGAACAGACCTTCCCGCCTTGCGTCGCCGATCGTGGAGCTCAGGCAATACACATTGAAACCCGGCCAGCGCGAAACGCTTATCGGGCTGTTCGACCGGGAGTTCATCGAGAGCCAGGAAGCCGCGGGCATGACCATCATCGGCCAGTTCCGCGACCTCGACCGTCCCGACATGTTCGTCTGGCTGCGCGGCTTCGCCGACATGGAGGCCAGGAGGAAAGCGCTCACCGCTTTCTATGACGGCCCGGTGTGGGCCGAGCATCGCAACGCCGCCAATGCGACGATGATCGATTCCGACGATGTGCTGTTGCTCAAGCCCGCGTGGCCGGATGCGGGCTTCGACCTGTCGGGACCGAAACGGCGTACAGCCAGCCAAGCCGAAAACGGAAGCCGAGAGCCTCACTTAGACGGCATTGTTGAGATTTCGATTCATCATTTGCGCCGGGGCATGGAAGCTGACTTCGCCGAGCGCGTCCAAGCGGAAATGGTTCCGCAGCTGACGGCGAGCGGTGGCCGGCTGCTCGGCGCCTTCGACAGCGAGCATGCCGAAAACACCTTTCCGCGGCTGCCGGTGCGAGCCGGCGAAAATGTCGTCATCGTCGTCGTTGGTTTCGACGATGGCGACGCCTATGCGAAGTATCGGAACGCCCTCGGCGCTTCCCCGGCATGGCAGGCGGTTCGCCAAACCATGCAGGCTGCTTCGACGAAGCCGGCAGAGACGTTGCGCCTCACGCCGACGGCCCGATCGCTGTTGCGATAGTCACTCGGCTGGCAGCATGTCGGCTATTGCCTTGGCGACGAAGGCCGGGTCTTCCCAATGCGGATTGTGGCCGCAGTCCTGCGCCCAGACGAGACGTGATCCGGGAAGCGCCTCGGCCAAAGCCTCCTGGTGCGCTTCGCCAAAAAGCGGATCGCGCCCGCCGGCAATGATCAACGTCCGAACCCGCACGGCCGGCGCCGCCGCGGTCAGATCCGTGCGGCGGATTTCTTCGAGAATGGCGCGCCAGCGCGCCGCCGGCATCGCCGACGCGTCCGCCGCCAGGCCGGCAAGAAGGGCCCGCGGCACGCCGGACCCGCAGGCGTGCCACCAATCGTAGAACGGATCGGTCGGCGAGATCGGGTCGCGCAGTTCCGCCACGCCGGCAACCAATGGATGGTCCGGCGCGAAATCTGTCTTCAGCGCCCCGGCCAGGATGACCAGCCCGCCGACCAGTTCGGGATGCCGCGCGGCCACCTGCATGGCGACCATGCCACCCAGCGAATGGCCGAGAACGACCGGCCGGGCGAGCCGCAGGTTGCGGATCAGCCCGGCGACATCGTCGGCGAAATCGGCGATGCCAAAGCCCCTGCCCGCCTGTGAGGCGCCATGGCCGCGCAGGTCCGGCATGATCAGCCGCCGCGCGGAAAGATGCGGCGCCAGCAACGAGAAACTGCGGCTGGTGTCGGTGAAGCCGTGCACCAGGACGAGCGGCGGTTCCGAGCCGGCGACCTCGACATAGGCGAGGTCGAGGCCACCGACATCGACGAATCGCTTGCGGCCGGCCCAGGCGTCCTGCTCGCCCCCCTGTCCCGACAGATCCAATGCCGCGGGCCTCACAGTCCAAGCTTTTCCTTGACCGCGGCGAGGCCGGGCTTGCCGTCGAAGGTGGTGACGCCGGCAAGCCAGGCGTCGACACGATCCTTGTTGAGCGTGATCGACTTAAGCGCCGCTTCCTCCGGCTTCATGCCGTCATTGATGAGGTAGCCCATGCCGACATTTTCCAGATCGATGTCGAAGGCAAGGTTCTTCAGGAACTGCGCCACGTTCGGGCACTCCTGCAGGAATCCCTTGCGCACCTGGGTCGTCACCGTCGCGGCGCCGAAATTCGGGCCGAAGAACTTGTCGCCGCCGGTCAGGTACTTGAAGTCGTACATCGTGTTCATCGGATGCGGCGCCCAGCCCTGGAAGACGATGAACTGCTTCTCCTTGATCTCGTAGCCGACCTCCGAGAGCATGCCGGCTTCGCTCGATTCGACCACCTGCCAGCCGTCGAGCTGGAACTGAGGATCGGCGATGGCATCCATCATCAGCTGGTTCGAGCCGGGCTCGATACCGTACATCTTCTTCCCGAACTTGTCGGCGAATTTGTGCAGGTCGGAAAGGTCCTTGACGCCGGCTTCCCAGACGTAGGTCGGCACGGCGAAGGTGTATTTGGCGCCGACCAGATTGACCCGCACATTCTCGATCGAGCCGTCCTTCTTGTACGGCTCGTAATAAGTGACCATGGCCGGATCCCAGTAGCCGAGGAACAGGTCGAGGTCTTTGTTCTTCATGCCTTCGTAGATGACGTTGATGCCAAGCACGTCGCTCTGCGGCTCATAGCCGAGCGCCTGGAGCAGGACCTTGGCCACGCCCGTCGTGAAGGCGAGATCGTTCCAGCCGGGCTCGGCCATTCGCACCACCCTGCATTCCTCCGCCTCGGCCGCCTGAACGGTTTGAGCGGCCACCATCAAGGCAGCGAGACAGACGCCATTCGCAAGCAAGCGCACCATTCCGGTTCTCCTCTGTTGACCCTTTGGTCATGTTATTGTCCCATCGGTCAATGATTGATCTGAGCGGGCGAAAATGTCAACATGGATTCGCAAACATGGATCTCTCCGGTGAAGCTCACACGTCTCAGCGACATACGCCGCAAGGAGTTGCGGCAAGCGGCCTTTGCGGTGCTCGAGCGCGAGGGCATTGCAGGCGCCACCTTGGAAAAGGTCGCGGCCCAGGCCGGCGCCTCGAAGGGCATCGTGCTGCACTATTTCCGCAACAAGCAGGAATTGTTCGAGCACGCGATGCGCGAGGCCAATGCCGTGCTGTGCAACGCGGTGGTGGCGCGGCTCAAGCGCGCGCGAACGCCGATGGAGCGGCTGGACGCGGTGATCGAGGGCAATTTCGAGGAGCATTTGTTCCTGCCGCCGCTCTGTCACGCCTGGCTGTCGCTCTGCGCCGAGGTGCCGCGCGACGAGAAGCTGGCGCGCATCCAGCGAGTGATCCACGCGCGCATGCGCTCGAACCTGTTGTCCGGCCTGCGCGGCCTCGCATCGCCGGAGTTGGCCGCGGAGATCGTACTCGGCGTCACCGCTCTGATCGACGGGCTGTGGCTCAGGCTTGGCCTGCAGCCGGGCAGCGTCTCGCGCGCGCAGGCGGTCCGCCAGGTCAAGGACTATGTCGCGGGGCGGCTCGCGCTGCGCCAGCCCGCGGCCATCGGCCTGGCGGCCGGATAACAGAGTCTACTCTCCGAGCTCATCCTCCAGGTTGCGGAACCCGAGCGCCTCGACTTCCACCAGGATCTGCTCGCGGATCCAGCGATGCGGCGCCTCGTCGTCATGGCGGGCGTGCCAGTACATCCTGACCGCCGGCGAGGGAATCGAGATTGGCGCCTGGTAGATGCCGAGCGGCAAGGATTTCGCCGCCACCGCCGCGAACTGCATTGGAACGGCCGCCAGATAGGGTCCGCTCGCCACGGCCAGCGCGACCGCCTGGAAATGCGGCAAGGCAAGCGTGACCCGGCGCGTCCGGCCCATCTTCCCCAGCGCGTCATCGGTGAAGCCCGACATCGAGCCGTCGATGGAGCGCAGCGCGTGCGGCAGCTTGCAGAAGAGATCGAGCGGCACCTGCTCGCCTTCGGCAATGCCGGCCCGATTCAGCGCTGCATTGCCCTTCGCCGCGATGACGGCGAAGGGCGAGCCGAACAGCGGCAGACTGGAAACCCATTCGGCGACTTCCAAGGGACGCTCCAGCGCCACGTCGATTTGGTCCTCCTGCAACAGTTTCGAGACGTCGCCGATGGCGCTGTCGAGGAAGCGGAACGACACTGATGGCGCCACCGCCGCGATGCGCGCGGCAAAGGGCGGCATCAGGAGCATGGAAAAGAAATCCGCGCCCATGAAGGTGAAGGTCCGCTCCAGCCTGGCCGGATCGAAGTCCTTCGCCGGCTGGAAAGCACGCTCGATCTCGCGCAGCGCGGCACGCACAGGCTCGGCCAGGCTTTCGGCGCGGGGCGTCGGCACCATGTCGTTGCCGCGCCGCACGAAGAGCTGGTCGTTGAGCGTATGCCGCAGGCGGTTGAGCGCGGCACTCACCGCAGGCTGGCTGAGGCCGATCTGCTCGCCGGCGCGCGTCACGCTTTTCTCGCGCAAAAGCGCGTCGAGCACCCTCACCAGGTTGAGATCGAGCGCGTTCAAATTCATCGCATCAATTCAGCCCATATGATCATTCGATTTCCATCGCCGACGCGTCGCTGGTTAGTTCGCGTCGACGCCGCTTCGCCGGCCCAACGCAAGGCAAAGACATCATGACGACAATGATCAACCGGACCATCGCAGGCAAGGAACTCCTTTGGTTCAACAACACGCTCGTCGCCATCCAGGTCTCTTCGGCCGACGGAGAGGACGGCATCTGCGTCATCGAGCATCGCCTGCCCTATGGCGATTCCCCGCCGCTGCATGTGCACCGCAACGAGGACGAGGTGTTTCACATCCTCGAAGGACAAATGCGTTTCCAGATCAACGGCCATGAGCGGGTCGTGGGCGCGGGCGAAACCGTCATCGCGCCGAAAGGCCTGCCGCATACATACAGGGTCGAATCTCCGCAAGGCGCGCATACGCTCACCGTCACGCGCGGCTCGGATTTCGAGACGATGGTGCGCCTGGTGAGCCGCCCCGCCGAACGGCCGGACCTGCCGCAGCCGGGGGCGCCGACGCCCGAGATGATGGCGACGCTGACGAGACTCTGCGCCGAGAACGGCATCGACATTGTTGGACCGCCGATGGAGGGCTGATCTGGCCCACAAGGGGGAGATCGGCAGCCCCCTTCAACCGATTTGCATCTTCCTCGCCCGCAATCTCCGCTTGAAGGGTTTTGTGCAACGCGATACGCCCTTGCGCAAATCGACAGACCGGAGATTTCCCGTGAGCGCTGAGAAGACCAGAACCGAAACCGATACATTCGGTCCCATCGAGGTCGCGGCCGACCGCTACTGGGGCGCGCAGGCGCAGCGTTCGCTCGGCAATTTCAAGATCGGTTGGGAAAAGCAGCCGGCCTCGATCGTGCGCGCACTGGGCATCGTCAAGCGCGCCGCGGCCGAAGTGAACATGGAGATGAAACGGCTGGATCCAGCCATCGGCAAGGCAATCGTGGACGCCGCGCAGGAAGTGATCGACGGCAAGCTCGACGACCATTTCCCGCTCGTGGTCTGGCAGACCGGTTCGGGCACGCAGTCCAACATGAATGCCAATGAAGTGATCTCCAACCGGGCCATCGAGATGCTCGGCGGCGTGATGGGCTCGAAGAAGCCCGTGCACCCGAATGACCACGTCAATATGAGCCAGTCGTCGAACGACACCTATCCGACGGCCATGCATGTCGCCTGCGCCGAGCGGGTCGCGCATCACCTGATCCCGGCGCTACACCATTTGCACAAAGCGCTCGACGCCAAGGCCCGCGCCTTCAACCACATCATCAAGATCGGCCGCACCCACACGCAGGACGCCACACCCCTTACGCTCGGCCAGGAATTCTCCGGCTACGCCGCGCAGGTCGCGTCGTCGATCAAGCGCATCGAGCAGACGCTGCCCGGCCTGCAGGAACTGGCGCAGGGCGGCACCGCGGTCGGCACCGGGCTCAACGCGCCGGTTGGCTTTGCGGAAAAGGTGGCGGACCGGATCGCTGCCATCACCGGCATCGCCTTCGTGACGGCGCCGAACAAGTTCGAGGCGCTCGCAGCACACGATTCCATGGTGTTCTCGCACGGCGCGATCAACGCGGCGGCGGCGGCGCTCTTCAAGATCGCCAACGACATCCGCCTGCTCGGTTCAGGCCCGCGCTCGGGCCTCGGCGAGCTGTCGCTGCCGGAGAACGAGCCGGGCTCGTCGATCATGCCGGGCAAGGTCAACCCGACGCAGTGCGAGGCGCTGACGCAGGTCTGCGTGCAGGTGTTCGGCAACAATGCCGCGCTAACCTTCGCCGGCAGCCAGGGCCATTTCGAGCTCAACGTCTACAACCCGCTGATGGCCTATAATTTCCTGCAGTCGGTGCAGCTGCTTGCCGACGCTTCCGTATCCTTCACCGACAATTGCGTCGTCGGCATCGAGGCGCGGGAAGACAACATCAAGGCGGCGCTGGAGCGCTCGCTGATGCTGGTGACGGCGCTCGCCCCCACCATCGGCTACGACAACGCCGCCAAGATCGCCAAGACCGCGCACAAGAACGGCACCACGCTGCGCGAGGAAGCCTTGGCCACCGGGCTGGTCAGCGAGGCCGACTACGACCGGCTGGTGCGGCCCGAGGACATGACGCATCCGGGGTAGTTCTCGCGGCGCGGACAGGCCAAAGGGGTCGTCGTTCCAGGGCGAAGACGACCCGATCGGGCGTTTCGGCTAGCCTCCGAGGTCTGCTACTGCCGCCCCCACCGATGGCCTGGCTATTTTGCGGGGGCACAATTTACTCGTTAACCCCAATCCGCCGACACGATTTTCGCGCGCGTCCGCCGGTCACCGAAACATACTGCCTGTGAACAATGTGTCGCCGCATCGGCGGCTTTGGTGAACAGTCTTCGTCGTCTATCTGACTGGGCATTCAACACGATTCGGAGACTCGCCAATGTCCATCAACACTTCCGCCGCCGGTACCAGCATCGCGTCCAACAGTGCCACCACCATCCTGCTCGGCCGTATCCTGCTCGCCGTAATCTTCCTGCTTTCCGGCTTCGGCAAGCTTACCGCCATTTCCGGCACCGCCGGCTATTTCGGCGCCCTCGGCCTGCCGCTTCCGACCGTGACGGCCGTCGTGGTCGGCCTCATCGAGCTGCTCGGCGGCCTTGCCATTCTTGTCGGGTTCCAGACGCGGATCGCCGCCTGGTTGCTCGCCATCTTCACGATCGCTACCGGCCTGGTTGCTCACACCGGCTGGGCCGACCAGATGCAGATGATCCAGTTTCTCAAGAACCTCGCCATCACCGGCGGCTTCATCCTGCTCGCCTCCTCCGGCGCCGGCGCCTATTCGATCGACGCCAAGCGCGGCTGATCTCCTTCCCCTCCCAAGCTGAAACTTTGGCGGCGCGGAATTTTCCGCGCCGCTTTTTCGTTTTCTCGAGTGCAGGCGTACACTGCACCTAGAGCCGGTGCATTCCCGGGTACCGGCAAGGGAGGTGGGCCATGAACCGCAACGCGTTGCTTCTCGCCTCGCGGCTCCTGCTTGCCGCGCTGTTCGTGCCCTCGGGCTTCCAGGTGCTGACCAACATATCCGGCACGATCAATTACTTCACCGGCCTCGGCCTGCCGCTACCGACCCTGGCCGCCTGGGGCACCGGCCTGTTCGAGCTGATCGCCGGACTTTTGATCCTGGTCGGTTTTCAGACGCGGATCGCGGCGCTGCTGCTTGCCGCCTTCACTATCGTGGCCGGCTTCATCGGCCATTTCGGCCAGGGCGGCGAGGATGCGACTTTGGCCTTCATGCACCGGCAGATGCTGATGAAGGACATTGCCATTGCGGGGGGCTTCCTGGCGCTTGCCATGGCCGGCGCCGGCGCATGGTCGGCCGACGGACGCCCTTTCGGCGTCGGTGCCGAGATCACCTGAGCCGTCACTTGACGGAAATGCTCGGCCCGCCCTCGACCGCCAGCACCAGCCGGCGGTTGGTGATGCGCGCCAGCTGCGCCAGCCGCCCGGCAGGTCGTTCGCCATAGAGGTCGGCAAGCGACGCCGGCAGCACCAGCGCAAGCGCACCGTTGCCGCGGCTTTCCCATTTCAGCCGCGGCATGACCCCGGGCATCGCCGCCGTCAGCAGGTAGACGACACGCATCATTGCCGCCAGCGCACGGGCGCGCTCGAGCATGCGCGGCGGCGCCAGGGTCTTGATCTCGGGCGCGATCGCATCGTTGAAGATGCCGTCATGGCGATAGGCGTTGGTCAGGGCCAGATAGGCGCGGCCAGGATGGTCGACGCCGATAAAGGACGCATGCGCGATGATGTTGAGCGACTGCCGGCCGCGATATTCGGGATGCGCCCGCCAGCCGATATCGGCAAGCAGGCAGGCAGCGTGGCGGTAGCGCGCCTCATCCACCGTCTCGTCGATACCGAAGGCCTTGAAAGCCTGGTCCGTCCATTCGACGAGGTCATGCGCGTGATGGACCGAGCGCGAGCGCAGCAGAGCCAGTTCCTCCGCCGCGGAGATCAGCGGATCAGCCTTCTGCTCGGCGGCGTCGAGCAGCGAATAGAGGAAGCCTTCGCGCACGCCCTGCGCCGAGACGACGATCTTCGAAGGCTGCATTGCCGCCATGATTTCCTGCAGCACGACCGCACCGTAAGGCAGCAGCGAGCGGCGGTTCTTGGAGACGCCTTCGATGCCCTTGACCTTTTCGACCTCGCCCTTGGCCACCTGCCTAAGGAAGTTCAGGGCGCTGTCGGCGGCGATCTCGTAATGATGCATGACGCCGAGCGGGTAGTTGGTCATCTCCATATGGAGCCGGGCGAGGTTTCGCCAGGTTCCGCCGACGGCGTAGAACACCCTGCCCTGCCCACCCTTCAAAAGCTTCGCCCGCGCCAGCTCCTGGCGCGCGATCTTCTGCGCCTGGACGAGAGAGTTCTTCGCCATGTCCTGCAGGCGCAGGCCGCCGAGCGGCAGCGTGATACCGTCGCCGATCGCCTCGCCGTTGATGTCGACGAGTTCCAGGCTGCCGCCGCCAAGGTCGCCGGCGATGCCGTTGGCCGGATAGAAGCCGGAAATGATGCCGAGCGCCGAATAATGCGCTTCCTGGCGGCCGGAAAGCACGCGGATCTCGGTCTTCAGCACATCCTCGGCGCGGTGGATGAAGTCCGGGCCGTTGACCGCCTCGCGCGCGGCCGCGGTCGCCAGCACATAGATGTGTTCGGCGCCGGCCTGATCCGAAAGCGCGCGAAAACGGCGGAACTCCTCCATCGATCGCGTCACCGCCTCGGGATCGAGCTTGCCCGTCGAAACGATGCCGCGGCCGAGGCCAGCCAGCATCTTTTCGTTGAACAGCATCGTCGGCGAGCGCGCCAGCCCTTCATAGACGACGAGGCGGATCGAGTTCGATCCGATGTCGATGATCGACAGCGGCCGCCGGTCCTGGAGCCGGCCCTGCGAGACTGAAATCACGCGGCGCCGTTCTTCTTGCGGCGCTTGAACTGGGCAATGCGCCTTGGCGCATGCGATTTCAGCGCGTCACCCCGTCCGGAAAGACTCGGATTGGTCATGAAATATTCCTGCGCGTTGAACGGTTCCTCGCCCTCCTCGAGCGCAGCGCGCCGGGAGGTGCCATCAGCCAATACGTCGAAACTTTGCTGATTGTCCATGATGTTGCCGAGCATGATCTGGCCAAGCACCTGTTCATGCACAGTCGGATTGGTGATCGGCACCAGGGTCTCGACGCGGCGGTCGAGATTGCGCGGCATAATATCGGCCGAGGAAATGTAGACGATCGCTTCGTCGGACGGCAGACCGTGGCCGTTGCCGAAGCAGTAGATGCGGCTGTGCTCGAGGAAGCGCCCGACGATCGACTTCACCCTGATGTTCTCGGAAAGACCCGGCACCTGCGGCCTCAGGCAGCAGATGCCGCGCACGACGAGATCGATCTCGACGCCGGCGCGGCTGGCGTCATAGAGAGCATCGATGACGGTCGGATCGACGAGCGCGTTCATCTTCATCCAGATACGGGCTGGCCTGCCCTCGAGCGCATGGGCGATCTCCTCGGCGATGTGCCGCAGGATGCGGTCGCGCAGCGTGAACGGCGACACCGCAAGACGCATCTCCTCGGCAGGCTCGGCGTAGCCGGTAATGAAATTGAAGATCTGCGCGACATCGCGCGCGATCGTCGGGTCGGTGGTGAAGAAGGACAGATCGGTGTAGATGCGGGCGGTGACCGGATGATAGTTGCCGGTGCCGAGATGCACGTAATTGCGCAGCCGGCCGTCCTCGCGGCGGACCACCAGCGACATCTTGGCGTGTGTCTTCAACTCCAGGAAGCCGAACACGACCTGGACGCCGGCGCGCTCGAGGTCGCGCGCCCAGCGGATATTGGCCTCTTCATCGAAGCGCGCCTTGAGCTCGACGAGCGCCGTCACCGACTTGCCGGCCTCCGCCGCGTCGATCAACGCCCGCACGATCGGGCTGTCGTTCGAGGTGCGGTAGAGCGTCTGCTTGATGGCGACGACTTCCGGATCGGCCGCCGCCTGGCGCAGGAACTGCACCACGACGTCGAAGGATTCGTAGGGGTGGTGGACGATGATGTCCTTCTCCCGGATCGCGGCCAGACAGTCGCCGCCATGCTCGCGGATGCGCTCGGGAAAGCGCGGGTTGTAGGGCGTGAATTTGAGGTCGTCGCGCGGAATGGCGACGATCTCGGAGATCTGGTTGAGCGCCAGCGGCCCGGTGAGCACGCTGATGCGGCTCGACGACACTCCGAGCTCGCCGGCGACGAAGTCGCGCAACTCGGCCGGCATCAGCGTGTCGAATTCGATGCGGATGACGGAGCCGCGGCGGCGGCGCTTCAGCGCCGTCTCGAACAGGCGAACGAGGTCTTCCGATTCCTCCTCCACCTCGATATCGCTGTCGCGAATGATGCGGAACGTGCCCGAGCCCTTGACCTCGTATCCAGGGAAGAGCTTGCCGATATAGAGGCCGACCGCTTCTTCCAGCGGGATGAAGCGGACATGATGCTTGCGGTCGGGCAGACGGATGAAACGCCGTAGCGCCACCGGCAAGCGCAAGAGCGCGCTCATCTCCTCGCCGTTCTTGCGGTGGCGCAGCTGCAGCGCCATCGAGAAACCGAGATTGGGGATGAACGGGAACGGGTGCGCCGGGTCGATCGACAGCGGCGTCAGCACCGGGAAAACCTGATCCTGGAAATGCTCCTCCAGCCACGCCTTCTCGTCCTTGGTCAGGCCATCGCGGGGGATGCTTTCGATGCCTTCCTTGTTGAGCAGCTCCATCAGGGCCGACAGGCTCTTCTGCTGGTCTTCCTGCAGGCGCTCGACCTCGCGCAGCAATTGCTCCAACTGCTGCTCGGGCGTGCGGCCGTCCGGGCTCTTCAACGCGATGCCCTCGCGCACCTGACCGGCGAGGCCGGCCACGCGCACCATGAAGAACTCGTCGAGATTTGCGGCCGAGATCGACAGGAAGCGAACGCGCTCGAGCAGCGGGTGATGCTCGTTCAGCGATTCCTCGAGCACCCGGCGGTTGAACTGCAGCCAGGAAAACTCGCGGTTGACGAAACGGTCTGGATTGCCGCCGTCCGGGCTCGCCGCCTCGACGGTGATGAACTCGCTCTGCACCGGCTTCAGTTCGTTCATGGTTCCTGCTCTTGGCCACAAGGTCGTTCTATGAGCGCCATACGCCGCCGGACGCGCTATGCACGCTCTAACACGCTTTTATGACGCATGATGTCACGGAATCGCTTCGTTTCCGGCCTCATGCGCTTAACCGGCTCAACTTATCCTCTGCCAGGCTTTTGCGACAGTTTCATTTCATCGATCTTGCAAACCGGCCGGTTATGATCCAGATGCAAACGGGCCTAACTGAAGGAGACGACGATGGCAGGCGGTACCATTCCCCATTTCCAGAACGACGCGGGCCATCCGGCGATCGATATCGGCGTCAAGGAATTCATGTGCACCGGCGCCAACCCGCCTTTCGACCATCCGCATGTATTCCTCGACATGGGCGACGACAATGAAAAGGTCTGCCCTTACTGCTCGACGCTCTACCGCTATTCGCCGAAGCTGAAGGCGACGGAAACCGAGCCTGCCGGCTGCCTCTATATCGACCAGGCCGCCTGATCGCGGATCTGGGTGACCGCTAGACCATGGAGGAGGCGCGGTCCCGGCAGGTCGTCATCGCCGGGGCCGGAATCGCCGGACTGACGGCAGCTCTTGCCTTTGCCGAACACGGCCATGCCGTCACGGTGCTGGAACAGGCCAGCCAGCTCGAAGCGGTGGGCGCCGGCATCCAGCTTTCCCCCAACGCCACCCGTATGCTCAGCCGGCTCGGCGCGCTCGACCGGTTGCGGCTGAGCGCGATCCGCCCGGAAGCGGTGGTGCTGAAGGACGCCGCCAACTTGCGGGAACTGGCGCGCGTGCCGCTCGGCCAGACCGGCGAAGAGCGCTGGGGCGCGCCCTATC
>NZ_RZSF01000186.1:0-13086 GCF_004023325.1 Mesorhizobium sp. M1A.F.Ca.ET.072.01.1.1
CAGTAGTGGATCACGCCGTCGACCTCATAGGTCGGGTCGGCATGGGTCGTGGCGTGCGAGGTCTCGAAGCAGCCGCCCTGGTCGATGGCGACGTCGACGAGCACCGAGCCCTTCTTCATGCCGGAGAGCATTTCGCGGGTGACCAGCTTGGGTGCGGCGGCGCCCGGGATCAGCACGGCGCCAACGACGATGTCAGCCGAGAAGCACTCGTCTTCGAGCGCCTCGACGGTCGAGTAGCGGGTATGGACACGGCCGCCAAAAATGTCGTCGAGCTGGCGCAGGCGCGGGATCGAGCGGTCGATGATGGTGACGTCGGCGCCGAGGCCGGCAGCCATCTTGGCAGCGTGCAGGCCGACGACGCCGCCGCCGAGCACGGTGACCTTGCCTGGCAAAACGCCGGGAACGCCGCCGAGCAGCACGCCGCGGCCGCCATTGGCCTTCTGCAGCGCGGTCGCGCCGGCCTGGATCGACAGGCGGCCGGCGACTTCCGACATCGGTGCGAGCAGGGGAAGACCGCCACGGTCGTCGGTGACCGTCTCATAAGCGATCGCCGTGACGCCCGAAGCGAGCAGGCCCTTGGTCTGCTCCGGATCCGGGGCGAGGTGGAGGTAGGTGTAGAGGATCTGGCCGTCGCGCAGCTGCACCCATTCGTTGGGCTGCGGTTCCTTGACCTTGACGATCATGTCCGACTTGGCGAACACGTCGGCGGCCGTCTTGGCGATCGTGGCGCCGGCGGCGCGATAGGCGTTGTCGTCGGCGCCTATGCCGGCGCCGGCGCCGGCCTCGACAAGCACTTCGTGGCCGTGCGCGACATATTCGCGAACCGAGCCGGGCGTCAGACCGACACGGTATTCATGGTTCTTGATTTCCTTGGGGCAGCCGACGCGCATCTTCTTCTCCTGTCCGGCCCTTGAAAGGGCGCTCTCCCTGACATTTCCGGGCATGCCGCCAATCCCAAAACCGCCGCGCAGTTGGGCGACATGCATGAGACGCAGTGAAGCATGAATCGTTCCGTATGTGTTTGCGAATGCACTTGCGGCAGCGTCCGGTCTTCGATAATCGTTGCGCAAAATGCCGGATTATTCGCAGGAACCCCGAAAAATGCCGCTCGACAGGATTGATATCGCCATTCTGGAGACCTTGCAGAAGGATGGCCGGATCCCCAATGCAGCGCTTGCCGAAAAGGTTGGGCTGTCACAGTCGGCCTGCTCCAGGCGCCTGGACAATCTGGAGAAATCCGGAACCATCCGCGGCTATCACGCGCGGCTGTCGAATGCCGCGCTCGGCCATCAGATGACGGCGATCGTGCATATATCGTTGTCGGGGCAGTTCGAGAAGACGCTGTCCGATTTCGAAGCGGCGATCAAACGCTGCCCGAACGTGCTTTCCTGCCATCTGATGTCGGGCGAATACGACTATATCCTGCGTATAGCGGCCAAGGACCTTGCCGACTATGAGCGCATCCACAAGGAATGGCTGTCGGCGATGCCGCATGTGACGAAGATCAACTCATCCTTCGCCCTGCGCGAGATCGTCGACAGGACAGCGGTGGGGTTGAGGCCGGAAATGGCTTAGCTGAGGTCAGAGCGTTTCAGCGTTCCACCGGAACCCGAACCGCTCAATCTCTTTGCTTTGCGCAATTGCGGACGGAAACCGCTACACACTCTTCGTGGAACTGCCTTAGGCTCCGGTCGCCTCGGTTACCACCTTGGTCATCGGGATGTCGTGCCGCTGCGGATAGATGGTGGGAATGCGCTGCAATTCGTAGCCGACGCCGATCACCAGCGGCCTGAACGGCATGGCAGCGAGCGTACGATCGTAGAAACCGCCGCCATAGCCCAGCCGGTAGTTGCTGGGATCGATGCCGACCACAGGCGAGATCACGATATCGGGCAGGACAGGATCACCCTCGGCCGGGATCGGGATTTTCCAGACGCCTTTCTCCAGCCGGTCGCCCGGCGCGTAGGCGCGGAACACCAAAGGCTGGCCCTTCTCGATGACGACGGGCAGCGCGGTGCGGCCGCCGCGCGCATTGATCGACGCCATAAAGCCGCGCAGGTCCGGCTCGCCACGGAACGGCCAGTAGAGGCTGACCATAAGGCCGGCAACCTTGCCGACCAGCATATCGAGGCCCTCGGCAATCCGCTGTGACATTGCCGCGCGTGCATCTGCGGAAACCGCAAGCCGCGCGCCGATCAGCCGCTCACGCTCCGCCTTGCGCCAGCGCCGGACATCGGTCCAGTCCGACAGCGGCATCTGATAGGCCGGGTCGAGCTCATGCATGAAACAAGGCGGCGAAGCGTATTGGGCCGGGCCGTCGTCATCGCGTTTGTCAGACATGCTCCACTCCTATCGTTCTGCTCCACGCTATACCCGGGTTCCGGGCCCGACATGCGCGTACACGACACCCGGCGACGACTCCCGGGCAGTGACGGGCCAGCGGTGGCGTTGTTGCGGTGCACAAAAATGCTTACATCTAAGCAATCGGGTTGCTTTGGGCGAGGTGGCTGAAAATGGACGAAGCCAAGCATCATGTCGTGATCGTCGGCGCCGGGTTCGGCGGTCTCGAACTTACCCGCGCGCTGGCTGGCGCACCGGTGCGCATCACCATGATCGATAAGCGCAATCACCACCTGTTCCAGCCGCTGCTCTACCAGGTGGCGACCACCGCGCTGGCGACTTCCGAGATCGCCTGGCCGATCCGTCATCTGTTACGCAAGCGCAAGGATGTGACGACGCTTCTGGGTACGGTCATCGGTGTTGACCGCGCAGGCAAACGCGTGCTGCTCGATGACGGGAGCGCAGTCAGCTACGACACGCTGGTGCTCGCCACCGGCGCGCGCCACGCCTATTTCGGCCATGACGAATGGGAGCCATTCGCGCCCGGGCTGAAGACGCTGGAAGATGCCACCACCATCCGGCGCCGCATCCTGCTCGCCTTCGAGCAAGCCGAGCGCGAGACCGATCCCGCCAGGCGCCAGGCATTGCTGACGCTGGTCATCGTTGGCGGCGGACCGACCGGCGTGGAGCTTGCCGGTACCATTGCAGAGCTTGCGCAGGACACGCTGCGCGGCGAATTCCGCAATATCGACACGCGGCAGGCGCGCGTTGTGCTGATCGAAGCCGGTGACCTTGTGCTCGCCAATTTCGCACCGGAGCTCTCGGCCTATGCTCAAAAAGCGCTGGAGCGGCTTGGCGTGACGGTCGAGCTTGGCCGTGCCGTCACGCAGTTGGATGCCGAGGGCGTCGTCTTTGGCGATACCTACCTGCCGGCAAAGACGATTTTATGGGCAGCCGGCGTCGCCGCTTCGCCTGCGGCGGAATGGCTGGGAGCGCCCGCCGACCGGGCGGGCAGGGTGCTGGTCGAGCCCGATCTCACCGTGCCGGGCAGCCCCGACATATTCGTTATCGGCGATACGGCGCATCTGCTGCGACCGGACGGCAAGCCGGTACCGGGCGTGGCGCCGTCCGCCAAGCAGGAGGGCAGGCATGTTGCGGCGACGATCAAAGCGAGACTCGATGGCGACGCAACGCCACGCCCTTTCCGCTACAAGCATGCCGGCGACCTGGCGACGATCGGCAAACGCGCGGCCGCCATCGATTTCGGCTGGATCAAGCTCACCGGCTGGCTCGCATGGTGGCTCTGGGGGATAGCGCACATTTATTTCCTGATCGATTTTCGCAATCGGCTCGCGGTGTCGCTCAGTTGGCTGTGGATATATTTTACCGGGCAGCGCAGCGCGCGCCTGATCACTCAGGGTGACGACGACAAGAGCTGATTGCTTTTCATCGACGCGTCACCGTGTCGTGATCAACAGGCATCCAACAGACATGGACTCGAAATGCCTTCGACGGCATGTTCCGATTGGGGGGCAGGGCATGTCGCGTTGTCTTAGAGGAGGAAACAATGTCACTTTTGCCCGTCTCCCGCCGCGAATTCCTGGCCGGAGCCGCCGCCAGCGGAGCGCTGATCATGCTGCATCCGTTCTCCGCCCGTGCCGCAGCCAATCAGGCGCATCTGAGGATCATGGAGACGACCGACATCCATGTGAATTTGCTGCCCTATGATTATTACGCCGACAAAGCGAACGACACGATGGGCCTGTCGCGCACGGCCTCGCTGATCGACGGGGTGCGCAAGCAAGCCACCAATGCGATGCTGATCGACAATGGCGACCTGTTGCAGGGCAATCCGATGGGCGACTACATCGCCTATGAAAAGGGCATGAAGGACGGCGACCTGCATCCGATCATGAAGGGCATGAACCTGCTCGGCTATGAATGCTCGACGCTCGGCAACCACGAATTCAACTACGGCCTGTCCTTCATGGACAAGGTGTTGGCCGGCGCCAATTTCCCCTTCGTGTGCGCCAACCTGATCCGGGGCACGACGCTCGCCACGAACCCGCGCGATGACAAGCTCTACCTCAAGCCCTATGTCATCCTCGACAAGAAGATCAAGGACGGTTCCGGCGCCGACCAACCGATCAAGATCGGGGTGATCGGTTTCGTGCCGCCGCAGATCATGGTCTGGGACCTGAAAAACCTGGAAGGCAACGTCCAGACCCGCGACATTGTCCAGGCGGCCAAGGCCTGGGTACCGCAAATCCGCGAGGAGGGCGCCGACATCGTCATTGCGCTTTCGCATTCCGGCATCGATATCAAGCAGGGCGAAATGATGGAGAACGCCTCCTTCTTCGTCGCCGGCGTCGAAGGCATCGACGCGGTCTTCACCGGGCACCAGCATCTCGTCTTCCCCGGCAAGAAGGATTTCCAGGCGCTGGAAGGCGTCGACACCGAAAAAGGCACTCTGCAGGGCAAGCCGGCGGTGATGGGCGGCTTCTGGGGCTCGCATATGGGCCTGATCGACCTGCTTCTTGAGCGCGACGGCTCGAAATGGCGCGTCGTCTCGGCCATCTCCGAGGCGCGGCCGATCTATGAGCGCGTCGACAGCAAGAACAAGGCTACGGTCGGCGACGACAAGCGCATCATCGCGGCGCTCGAGCAGGATCACGAGGCGACGCTCGCCTATGTCCGCCGCCCCGTCGGCAAGACGTCCGCGCCGCTCTATTCCTATTTCGCTTTGGTCGCCGACGATCCATCGGTGCAGATCGTCAATCAGGCACAGAGCTGGTATCTCAAGGATATTCTGAAGAGCACAGAGTGGAAGGACGTGCCGCTCCTCTCTGCGGCGGCACCGTTCAAAGCAGGCGGCCGCAACGGCGCCGACTACTATACCGACGTCCCTGTCGGCGATATCGCCATCAAGAACGTCGCCGATCTCTATCTTTATCCGAACACCGTGCGCGCGGTCGAAATCACCGGCTCGCAAGTCAAGGAATGGCTGGAGATGTCGGCCGGCATCTTCAACAGGATCGAGCCCGGGAAGGCGGATCAGCCGCTGATCAACACCGATTTCCCCTCCTACAATTTCGACGTCATTGATGGCATCACCTACAAGATCGACCTGTCGCAGCCACCGAAATACGATACGAAGGGCGCCGTCGCCAATGCCGGCTCCAGCCGCATCGTCGATCTTAAATTCGGCGGCAAGGCGATTGATCCGGCAGCGAAATTCGTGGTTGCCACCAACAACTACCGCGCTGGCGGCGGCGGCAATTTCCCCGATATCAATGCTTCGAAGATCATCTATGAGGCGCCGGACACCAACCGCGACGTGATCGTGCGCTACGTCATCAGCGAGGGCACGATCAATCCGTCGGCGGACGACAACTGGTCGTTCGCGCCGCTGCCTGGAACCAGCGTTGTCTTCGAGACCGGACCCAGCGCCAAGGATTTCATCGGTCAGGTGAAGTCGCTGAAGATCGAGCCGGCGGGCGAGGGTGAGGCGGGGTTTGCCAAATACCGCATTGCGCTTTGATGTTGCGCGGCCGGGCCGGCCTGATTTGGCTAAGGCGAAGGGGTGGTCGCGGGCGTGGTGAGCGGCCCGGGGAAGGCCGGCTGGATCGACGTGCCGAGCGGATCGCTGGGCACGGTCAGCGGCGCCATTCCTCTCGGGTGGCGAATCTCCTGGTGGTCGATGTCGGCGTGTTGTTGACAAGGTCGCTGGCCCCCGGTGTCAGCGTCGGGGCAGTCAGCGCGCCCAGCGGGTCATTGGTGACCGTGGGCAAGAATACTTTTGCGTCAGCCGCACTTGCCGAGATCACGGCAAGCAGCAGCACGGCGACGGTTACGGTGCGGTTCAAGGAAGCCTCCTGTTGCGAACGACGCTCGGCGCTCGCCCGAGGATGCAGTGACGGCGCCGGACAGCAGGAAAAATGCCGGATGTCCGATCGCGGTTGCATCACGTTCGCATGAGACATTTGTGCTCGCACCGCAGCTCTCCAGGTAGGCCTGGCTGGGTCCCATGACGCCGGAAAGGTGCGTCGAAAAGCGGTGAATTGGAACGATTGCCGTGAAGGCGCTCTGGTTCGGTTTGAGGACATACGCTAGCTTTAGCCATGCGTTATGTGATCGTTATCGTCGCCATCACGTTCTTCCTGATCTGGGACGGCCTCTACAACCAGGGCCAATATCTCGACGCGACCGTCAGGGAGATGTCGCGCATCGTGCGTTACGTCACCGGCGCTGCCTGAGGCTCCGACGCTGCCGCTCGAACAGCGGGCGCGACATCGTTGCCGGTTGACGCGACGGCCTTGCTCCCACAAAACGCGTTCATCCGTCGATCAAGGAGGCTGGGTTTGATCCGGCACATCGTTTTCTTCAGCGTGCGACGCAAGGAGGATGTGGAGGCCGTCCGGTCAGGTCTTCAGGAACTGGGCAAGATTCCACATTCGAAACACTTCGAGGTGACGCTCAATACCAAGGTCGATCTGTTCTCAAACGCGATCGACGTGGTCGTCTATGCCGAATTCGAGGACGAGGCAGCGCTCGCAGCATACAGGGCGCATCCGATCTATGCGGAGACGACCGGCAGGGTTAAACCGTTGCGTGAGCTGCGTTATTCGGCCGACGTCGTGGCCGCCGCCTGAGCCACGCCGTCCGCTCGCCTTCGACGCCAGGCCTTGAACCGATTTCCGCAATGGTGCACACCGCGCCGGCATGACGAAAACTTCGCCCCATCCGCTCGACCATCTCGTTCTGCCCACGCAGAGCCTCGACATTGCAAGGCAGCGCCTCTCGTCGCTCGGCTTCTTCGTCGCGCCGACCGGCGTCCATCCTTTCGGGACTGAGAACGCTTGTGTTTTCTTCGCCGACGGCACCTTTCTGGAACCGCTGGCCGTCGGCGATGACAAAACGGCCGATCGGGCGATGGGCGAGGGCAACGTCTTCGTCGCGCGCGACCGCCTTTACCGCAGCAGGCTTGGCGACGAGGGCTTCTCCGCGGTCGTCTTCGGGACCGCCGATGCAGATGCCGACCACGCGCGCTATGTCGAAGCGGGGCTGTCGGCAGGCAACATGTTGAGCTTTTCGCGCGCCTTCACCGACACCACGGGCAAAAGCGACACGGCATCGTTCAAACTGGCATTCGCGGCCGATAGAAAAGCACCGGACGCATTCCTGTTCGCCTGCCAGCGCATCAACGCGCCGCAGATCGACCGCACCGCACTGCAGGCACATGCCAATGGCGTGACCGGCATCGTCGAGATCGTGGCGGTGAGCGACGAGCCTTCGAGCCAGAGGGGACTGATATCGATCGCTGCCGGCCAGGGCGCGAGCGACGGCGACAGGACTGACCTGCCAAACGCGACCCTGGCCGTTCTGACGCCCGACGCTTTTGTCGCACGGTTCGGTGCTTCGGCAGGGCAGCCTTCGGACCTGCGTTTTGCGGCCGTCATCTTTGCGATACACAGCGTCGCCGCAGCCACCCAGCTACTTGCGGCCAACGCCATAGAGCACGACATGAGCGGCGACGATGTCGTCGTGCCGTCGGCACCCGGTCAGGGCGCAGCCTTCATCTTTCGGGAGATCCCATGAGCGAGCCCCTTGCGCCCAATGCCGCGGTAAGCGTCGGCAAGGTCGTTTTCGCCAACAATGCGCCCCTGTCGCTGATCGCAGGCCCCTGTCAACTCGAGTCGCGCCAGCATGCCTTCGACATGGCCGGCGCGCTGAAGGAACTGACCACCAGGCTCGGCATCGGGCTGGTGTACAAGACGAGCTACGACAAGGCCAACCGCACCTCGCTCGGCGGCGCGCGCGGTGCCGGGCTCGAGGCGGCGATGCCGATCTTCGACGCTCTGCGCAAGGAGTTCGGACTGCCGGTGCTGACCGACGTTCACACCGAGGAGCAATGCGCATTGGTCGCGCCGCATGTCGATGTGCTGCAGATACCGGCCTTTCTCAGCCGGCAGACGGATCTGCTGATTGCGGCGGCGCGCACCGGCAAGGTGGTGAACGTCAAGAAGGGTCAGTTCCTGGCGCCATGGGACATGAAGAATGTCGTCGCCAAGGTCACCGGTTCCGGCAACGCCAACGTGCTGGTCACCGAGCGCGGCGCCTCCTTCGGCTACAACACACTGGTGTCGGACATGCGAGCGCTGCCGATCATGGCCGAGATCGGCGCGCCGGTGATCTTCGACGCCACCCATTCCGTGCAGCAGCCGGGCGGGCAGGGCGGCTCGACCGGTGGCGAACGACGCTTCGTCGAGACCCTCGCGCGCGCCGCCGTGGCGATCGGCGTTGCCGGCGTGTTCATCGAAACCCACCAGGATCCGGACAACGCCCCCTCCGACGGCCCCAACATGGTGCCCTTGAAGAATCTTCCCGCATTGCTGGAAAGGCTGATGGCGTTCGATCGGATCGCCAAGAGGCCGTAGCAGGGCAGCCGAAAATCTGGAACCTTCGCCCGCTCCCCTCATTGTCCACAACGGACAAGCAAATGAGAGGAGCACAACAATGACCACTCCGTCTGGCCACACCGAAGCCATTGCCGCCTCGCGCGTCATCGGCACCTCGGTCTACAACACCGCCGGCGACAGCATCGGCAGCATCGAGGACGTGATGCTCGACAAGATGTCGAACGGGATCATGTTCGCGGTCATCGGCTTCGGCGGCTTCCTCGGCATGGGCGAGAAGTATCACGCCATTCCGTGGGCAAGCCTCGACTATGATGAAAACATGGGCGGCTACGTCGTGCCTTTCACGAAGGAACAGCTCAAGGCGGCACCGGCCTACTCGATCGAGGAATTGACCGGCGCCGACGGTGAAGCGGCCCGCGACGCATCCTTCGAATACTATCACGTGAAGCCTTACTGGCACTGATCGGCCTGAGCGGCTGCCTCCAGAATCGAGAAGGCCCCCGGTATCCGGGGGCCTTCGAGCGTCGAGGAACCTATTCAGCGGTCCGAAGGGTGGATAGCTCCGTGGAGTTCTGCTGAGGCTTCTGAGTGTCACAGGACGTCAGGAACGCCGCCGCGATCAGGAACAAACTCACGATACCGCTCAACTGGGACATGGCGAAACTCCTCGTGTTTCGCCCCGCGCAAACAGGACCATAAATCAGAAGGGCGAGTCGCGCGCATGACTAATGATGACAAAGATTTGCGCTTCGTGAATCTTGTCGCCGGCAATTATTGCGGACCGCCCAATTGCCTTTTGCCGGGCTTTGGCTAAGAGGGGCGCGACGCTTCAATCGATCAATCGGGGACATCGCAATGACCGCCATCATCGACATTGTCGGGCGTGAAATCCTGGACAGCCGTGGAAATCCGACCGTCGAGGTCGACGTGGTGCTGGAAGACGGCTCGATGGGCCGCGCCGCCGTTCCGTCGGGCGCCTCGACCGGCGCGCATGAGGCGGTCGAGCTACGCGACGGCGGGCCGCGCTATCTCGGCAAGGGAGTCCAGGGCGCCGTCGAGGCCGTGAACGGCGAGTTGTTCGAGGCGATCGGCGGCATGGAAGCCGAGAACCAGATCCATATCGACCAGACGATGATCGAGCTCGACGGCACTCCGAACAAGAGCCGGCTCGGCGCCAACGCCATCCTCGGCGTGTCGCTGGCGGTGGCCAAGGCCGCCGCCGAGGCCGCCGGGCTGCCGCTCTACCGCTATGTCGGCGGCGCCAAGGCGCACATCCTGCCGGTGCCGATGATGAACATCATCAATGGCGGCGCTCATGCCGACAACCCGATCGACTTTCAGGAATTCATGATCCTGCCGGTCGGCGCGCCGACGCTGCGCGACGGCGTGCGTTGGGGCTCTGAAATCTTCCATACGCTGAGGAAGAAGCTGAAGGATGCCGGCCACAACACCAATGTCGGCGACGAGGGCGGTTTCGCCCCCAACCTGAAGAGCGCGCCGTCGGCCCTCGATTTCATCATGGAATCGATCGAGAAGGCCGGCTTCAAGCCGGGCGAGGACGTGGCGCTCGGCCTCGACTGCGCGGCGACCGAGTTCTTCAAGGACGGCAACTACGTCTATGAGGGCGAGAAGAAGACCCGCGATCCGAAGGCGCAGGCCAAATACCTCGCCAAGCTCGCTTCCGATTATCCGATCGTCACCATCGAGGACGGCCTTGCCGAGGACGATTGGGAGGGCTGG
This sequence comes from Mesorhizobium sp. M1A.F.Ca.ET.072.01.1.1, assembly GCF_004023325.1. Lineage (NCBI taxonomy): Bacteria > Pseudomonadati > Pseudomonadota > Alphaproteobacteria > Hyphomicrobiales > Phyllobacteriaceae > Mesorhizobium > Mesorhizobium sp. M1A.F.Ca.ET.072.01.1.1. The sequence goes on from NZ_RZSF01000186.1 coordinate 10,500, forward strand.
AAATACCTGACCGATCTGATCGGCAAGAAGACCCAATTGGTCGGCGACGATCTGTTTGTCACCAACACGGCGCGACTGCGCGACGGTATCCGCATGGGCGTCGCCAACTCGATCCTGGTCAAGGTCAACCAGATCGGCTCGCTCACCGAAACGCTCGACGCGGTCGAGACCGCGCACAAGGCCGGCTACACCGCCGTCATGTCGCACCGCTCGGGCGAGACCGAGGATTCGACCATTGCCGACCTCGCAGTCGCCACCAACTGCGGGCAGATCAAGACCGGCTCGCTGTCGCGCTCAGACCGCATGGCCAAGTACAACCAGCTCATCCGGATCGAGGAAGAGCTCGGCCGGCAGGCGCGCTACGCCGGCAAGTCGGTGGTCAAGGGCTGATCCGGACAAACTGTCTTGGTTGTTGAAAGAGGCGGAGAGGCGGGTTTCCCCGCCTCTTTTTGTTTCGGCAAGTCTCAGTCCAGCCAACCGTAACCGTCCATTAAGCACAATCGGGCGAAAAAAGACTCGAACAGCCGCTTGCGCTCGCGGCCGAAAGGGTTCGGGTCATGTGGACACGTCAGCACAAGCAGAGAAACACCGGCAAGCTGATCGTTCCGTCGCTCTGCGTGCTGTTTCTCGCCTATTTCGGCTTCCATGCCTATCACGGTGAGTTCGGCATCTACTCCAAATATCGGCTGCAGGCCCAGGCGGCCGAACTCCAGACTCAGCTCGACGCGGTCAAGGCGCGCCGGATCGACTTCGAACGTCGTGTCCAGCTCATGCATGAAGGCACGCTGGAAAAGGACATGCTTGACGAGCAGGCCCGAAAGGCGCTCAATCTGTCCCATCCGGACGAAATCACCATCATGCTGCCGGCTTCGGCAAAATAACCGAATTTCGGTTAATCAAACTTATTTGCAATGATTCTAATCGCTTAGGATGCATGTCAGCCATGCATTTTTCAGCATGGCGCATTGCATTCTTGCGTGTTAGCCTCGCTCAAATCGGTGGGGAGACGGGTCGCTCTCCCTTGAATGTCCGCGAAGAGACGCCAACAGGGAGTGATGTATGGCCACCGCCGCCAGAAAAGCGCCTGCCAAGTCCAAATCCAGATCCGACGGCAAATCGTCGGCCCTTTCCACCCCCAAGCCAGCCGACTTCACCAAAGAAGAAGAGCTCTCCGCCTACCGGCACATGCTGCTCATTCGCCGCTTCGAGGAGAAGGCGGGCCAGCTTTACGGCATGGGCTTTATCGGCGGCTTCTGCCACCTCTATATCGGCCAGGAGGCCGTCGTTACCGGCATGAAGATGGCGCTGATCGAGGGCGACCAGATGATCACCGCCTATCGCGACCATGGCCACATGCTGGCGATGGATCTGTCGCCGCGCGGCGTGATGGCCGAGCTCACCGGGCGCCGTGGCGGCCTGTCGAAAGGCAAGGGCGGCTCCATGCACATGTTCTCCAAGGAGAAGCATTTCTATGGCGGCCACGGCATCGTCGGCGCGCAGGTGTCGCTGGGCACAGGCCTGGCCTTCGCCAACCGCTACCGCGACAACAAGAATGTCTCGCTGACCTATTTCGGCGACGGCGCCGCCAACCAGGGCCAGGTCTATGAAAGCTTCAACATGGCCTCGCTGTGGAAGCTGCCGGTAATCTACATCATCGAGAACAATCGCTACGCCATGGGCACATCGGTGTCGCGCTCATCCGCCGAGACCGACTTCTCCAACCGCGGCGCTTCCTTCAAGATTCCCGGCATCCAGGTCGACGGCATGGACGTTCGCGCGGTCAAGGCAGCCGGCGACGTCGCCGCCGAATGGTGCCGCGGCGGCAACGGCCCGCTGATCCTCGAGATGCAGACCTATCGCTATCGCGGGCATTCGATGTCCGACCCGGCGAAGTATCGCTCCAAGGAAGAAGTGCAGAAGATGCGCTCGGAGCACGACCCGATCGAACAGGTCAAGGCGCGCCTGATAGATAAGAAGTGGGCGAGCGAAGACGATCTCAAGGCCGTCGACAAGGAGGTCCGCGACATCGTCGCCGACGCCGCCGAATTTGCCCAGCACGACGCCGAGCCGGATCCGTCCGAGCTCTGGACCGACATCGTACTCTAAGGAGGGCACGGACATGCCGATCGAAATTCTCATGCCCGCTCTCTCGCCGACGATGGAAGAGGGCAATCTTTCCAAGTGGTTGAAGAACGAAGGCGACAAGGTCGTCGCCGGCGACGTCATCGCCGAGATCGAGACCGACAAGGCGACGATGGAAGTCGAAGCCGTCGATGAAGGCACGCTCGCCAAGATCGTTGTTCCGGCCGGCACCGAAGGCGTCAAGGTCAACGCGTTGATCGCCGTGCTTGCGGTCGACGGTGAAGACGTCGACAAGGCCGGCGAAGGCATCGGCGAAGAAGAGCCCAAGGCTGAAGCGGCCGCGCCGGCACCGGCGCCCGCCGCGGCCAAAAGCGAGGCGGCTGCGCCTGTCGCCGCCGCGCCGAAGGCGGAAGTCGCGGCCGATCCGGACATCCCTGCCGGCACCGAAATGGTCTCGACCACGGTGCGCGAGGCGCTGCGTGACGCGATGGCCGAGGAAATGCGC
>NZ_RZSF01000187.1:0-13012 GCF_004023325.1 Mesorhizobium sp. M1A.F.Ca.ET.072.01.1.1
GCCGCTGCTCGCCTGGCGCAAGGTGACAAAAGCCTGCCACAGCGCCTCGAAATCGACATCCGGCGCCAGCGTTTCGCTGTGGAACCCGGCATCCGCGAAGCGGGCAAGGGCGGCCTCGCACAGGTCGAGCACGCCCGGCTCCATCGGCAGGTGCCCACCGAGATCGCCGAGCCAGGCGACGCGGCCGCCGGGGGCTTTCGTTCGCAAACCCTGGAGGAACGAGCCCTGCTTGTCATGCGACAATGGCGCCCGCGGATGATAGCCGGCCTGCTCATCGAGCAGCAGCGCGATGTCGCGCACATTCCGGCCCATCGGCCCTTCAACGCCCATCTGGGCGTGGAAGACATCGATGTCGGGGCCGGCCGGCACCAGCCCTTGCGAGGGGCGGAAGCCATAGACGTTGTTGTAGGCCGCCGGATTGCGCAGCGAGCCGCCGAAATCGCTGCCGTCGGCGACCGGCACCATGTCGAGCGCCAGCGCCACGGCCGCGCCGCCGCTCGAGCCGCCGGCGGTGAGCGCCGGATCGAAGGCATTGAGCGTCGGACCGAAGACTGGATTGTAGGTGTTGGAACCCAGCCCGAATTCCGGAACATTGGTCTTGCCGATGATGATGGCGCCGGCCTCGCGCAGGCGCTCAACGAAGAGATCGTCCTCTTGCGGGACGAAATCGGCGAAGATCGGCGAGCCGAAGGTTGCTCTTAAGCCCTTGGTCAGGGCCAGGTCCTTGATGGCGATCGGCAGGCCGAACAGCGATCCGGCCGCGCCGCCCCGTGCCAAATGAGCGTCCGCCCTGTCGGCTTCCGCCAGGATATCGGTGCGCTCGCGCAGCGACACGATGGCGTTGACCAGCGGGTTCACAGCATCGATGCGGTCGAGAAAGGCGCTGACGACTTCGCGCACCGACAGACGCCGCTGCCTGATCGCGTTGGTAAGCTCTACGGCGGACAAGCGACAGATGTTGCCGGCCGGCGGCACAGCATGTTTCGTCGACGGGCGCATCGCCGTCATCGCGCGGCCAGGGCCGCGTCGACATCCTTCGCCAACGGAATCGCCGGCTGCGCACCCGGCTTCAAGCAAGCGAGCGAGCCTGCCGCCGCGGCGCGCGTGAGCGCCTGTTCGAGCGGGAGGCCGGACGACAGGCCGGCGCCCAAATAGCCGCAAAAAGTGTCGCCTGCGCCGACCGTGTCGACCGGAGTTATTTTCAGTGCCGGGACGGTGAGGAAATGGTCGGGAGTGGCGGCCAGCACGCCGTCGCCGCCGAGCGTCACGACGATGGCGCGGCCTGTCTTTTCGGCATAGTCGCGCATCCGCGCCTCCCGGTCGCGGCCGGTGAGCACCAGCGCCTCGCCATAGAGGTCGAACTCGGTCTCGTTGGCGACGGCGTAGTCGGCCTTGCCGAGAAAGCCGGCCGCCTCGGGGCGGAAAGGCGCGGTGTTGAGCACGCTGACGGCACCCGCCGCGCGGATTGCATCGAGCGCCGCTTCGACCGTGGGCAGCGGGATCTCGTGCTGCAAAAGCACGACATCGCCCTTCTTCAGATACGCCTTGGCGATGTCGCCGGGCAGTACAGAATCGTTAGCGCCCGGCACGACGGCGATCACATTCTCGCCGTCGGCACCGACCAGGATGAGCGCTGTGCCGGTGGAGGCGAAGCTCTCGCCGACGCCGGAAAGATCGACACCGCCGGCCTTCAGCAGCGCCAGCGCTTCGGCGGCAAAGCTGTCCTTGCCGACGGCGCCGACCATGCGCACCTCAGCGCCTGCGCGGGCCGCGGCCAGCGCCTGGTTGGCGCCTTTGCCGCCGGGAGCGGTGGCAAAGCCGGAGCCGCGGACCGTCTCGCCGGGTTCAGGCAAACGGTCGACATTGGCGATCAGGTCGAGGTTGATCGAGCCGACGATGATGATCAAGAAAGGCCTCCTGCACGAGCGGGCGAGCCTTCGATCGAAGGCCGATGCCGCAAGTCCTTGCATTTACGCAGTTGCTTGCGCGGGAGGCTAGCCGCAAAGACCGTCTATTGCCAGATCAAGCCGGTTGTGCGCCGCACCGGCCCACAGCATCATTCGCAGCGCACCGTCACCGTGCCCTGGTAGTTGCCGGCCGGGAAGATGCCCGGCGATTTTGTGGCCGTGAGATCGACCTGGATGGTGTGAGTGCCGTTGGTCACCCGCTGCGGCGAACTGCCCGGGATGTCCGCGCCTGAGCCATCGAGGCGGAAGACGGTGGCGAAGGTGACGTCGGTGTCGCCGCCGCTCGGCGCGGACGTGAAGACAATCGGCGCCGGTGCCGAGACGGAATAGCAGTCGAGCAGGTTGAGGATCGTGCATAGCGTCGCATTCGCGGTGATGGTGGCGCCGCCGCTCGACCCGCCCGCCTGCCTGGAGCCGAAGATATTGATGGCGGGGTTCGATTTCATCGTTCCCGAGGCGCCGATCATGATGGTGCAAGTGCCGATGATCGCCGCCGAAGCCGGGAGCGAGAAGCTTGCAAGCGCAGCCACCGCGGCGATCAGCGCGCGGCTATTTCTTTTTCTTTTTCTTGTCATTGCCGGTTGTGCCTCTGATGCTCCAGCCCTCGTTAGCCCATCCAGTCGATGCGGCAGCGGAGGCGGTCGCGGGATTGGGAGCAGCCACGCTTCCCGTCTGGCCGTCGGCGCCGAGACCCATCTTGAGCAGCTTCAATTCAAGCTGCAGGCGCTCGACCTCGAGTTCGTAGAGGCGGCTGCAATCGACGCGCTTCGGCGTCCGCCCGATCGGGACCACCACGCGGCCGTAAGTGGCGAGGTCGCTGTTCGACTGGCTGTTGCTGTTGCCGCGGATGACGCCGACGTCCAGATAGGCGCCGCTGCCGGAAACGGCCGAGCGGCAGGTCGTGCCGTCGGAAGCATGAACCTCGTCCTGGCCCTGGGGCAGGGTGACGCCGGGCAAGGTGAAGCCCGTCTGGTTCTGGTTCAGGTTCAGTATATCCTCAGCATACCCCTGACTTGCGACCGCCAAGGCGGGCAGCAGGGCAAGCGTCAGAACCTGCGATGCCCGAAGAACTTTCCGCATATCTGTGCCCTTATCTGCGTCTGCTCGCTTGGAAAGGGGATACTCTCGGTACAGATACGCACTTTACGCTCGTTCGCGCCGTCGAACGGGACGACCACCAGAACCGGGCGCGACGCCTGGCCGGCCAGAACGAAGGCGCTCGGCGTGATCCTGGCGTCGATCGGCCGAAAATCCTGGTCATAGACATGAATCTCGACGCGTATGCGCTGGTCGTAGGGGTTGCCGGGGAAAACCCGGACCGCGAAAGCATCGGTGAAGGACCTGACCTCGCCCCGCATCGGCGTCATCGACTGGCCCTCCGCGGCAATGGGAGACAGCACGGCGATCAGCCCCGCCGCCAGCATTCCAATCGTTCTCAAGGACCGCTCCTTTCGCGAGAGGGCTATTCGCAGCGCAGCGTCACGGTTGCCTGGTAGTTGCCGGCGGAGAAGCGGTCCGTGCCACTCTTGGTGCCGGCAAGATTGACCGCGACGGTCGATGTGCCCGGTACCGTTAGCGCCGTCGCTGTGCCGGTTTCGGCAATGGTCTGCGCGCCGGAGGTGGCAAAGGTCGGGGTCCATGTCGTGGCCGTGGTGTCCGAGGCCGGGACGGTGGTGATGGTGACCGGATCGACGCTGAGCGTGACGCCGCCGGTGGTATCGACCTGGGCGCTGCCGGCCGAACCGCCGGCATTGTGAGAGCTCAGCGACTGAAGATTGCTGCTGACGGTCATGGTGCCGTTGGAGTTGATCGTGACCGTGCAGGTAGCGGTGATAGTGCCGTTGAAGAGGACGTTTCCGGTGGCTGCCGATGCAGTCTGGCCGGTGCAGACGGCCAGCAGGCTCGCGGCCATTGCGACGCGAAAGAACTTCATGAGACCCCTCTTTCGAGCCGGAAAATGCGGCTCAATACAGAGGTATCATCCGCTTATCGTGGTTAACTTAGCGTTAAACAAGATAACGACTGCAAACAATTCAAAATACAACCGGCGAAACCTGGGGGTTGTCTCCGGTTGCATTTCCCGATATTTCGGATGTATTGTTTCGATTATACTTACCTATATTCAGATCCACGGTTTTTCGCAATGGCGCGCGGAAAAAACGAAGTTTCAGGACGCGATTTGTCCCGCCTCCCAGCCGAGGATGGCGCGCTTGCGCGTCAGTCCCCAGTGGTAGCCGGTGAGGGCGCCGGACTTGCCGAGCGCACGATGGCAAGGAACCACGAAGGACATCGGATTGGCGCCCACCGCCGCACCGACGGCCCGGCTGGCGCTCGGCGCGCCGATGCTTGCCGCAATCGAGGAATAGGTGCAGGCCCTGCCCATCGGAATGCGCAGCAGCGCCTCCCAGACGCGCAGCTGAAAATCGGTACCGATCATCACCACGCGCAGCGGCTGGTCCGCACGCCATTTGGTCGGATCGAAGACGCGCGCGGCATAGGGCTGGGTGGCCGACATGTCCTCGACGTAAGCTGCGTTCGGCCAGCGGCCGGACATGTCTGCGAAGGCGGCCCGCTCGCCGCCGGCGTCGCAGAAGGCCAGGCCGGCCAGCCCGCGATCGGTGACCATGATCAACGCGATGCCGAAGGGCGAGATATGATAGCCGTAGCGGATGGTCAGGCCGGCGCCGCGGGTCTTGTAGTCGCCGGGCGACATCGCTTCGTGCGTGACGAAGAGGTCGTGCAGCCGGCCAGGGCCCGACATGCCGAGCTCGAACGAGGTTTCGAGCAGCGGCATGCCGGAATCAAGCAGCCTGCGCGCATGGTCGAGCGTCACCGCCTGCAGAAAGGCCTTGGGCGACAGGCCGGCCCAGCGCGTGAACAGTTTCTGCAGGCCCGTCGGCGTCTCGCCGACCGCCTCGGCCAGGACCTCCAGCGAGGGCTGGTCGCGATAGTCGAGGCTGATCCTCTCGATGGCGCGGCGCACGATTTCGTAGTCGCTGCCCACGGGCGTGATGTCGTTCTGCAGGATCGCTGACGGTTCCATCCGGGTATTCATGGTCATCTGGGCGTTCATGGCAATATCTCCCATGGCTATCTGCTCGGCCGCGAATATCGGTCTTCCCGCGCATTGCCACCACCCGAAACTTGCCTTCCTCCGGCCCCTACCCAGATCGAGCAGGCTTCGAGCCGAAGGGCGATGACGGCCGGCGAAAAGATAGATTTTACCGGGGTAAGGCAGACCTTGCTGATGACGCCCTACGGCAAGGGCGCCGAGCGCCGTGCTAGTTCAACGCGCCCTGGCGGTCGCCAGTGCGCGCGAAAAGGCAGCAGCAAAGCTTTCGCGGGAATCGGGATCCAGGAAAGACCCGATCGAAACGCTTTCGCCTTGCGCCTCGACGGCCATTTTGATGATGCCGATCTCGGCATGGCGGGCGATCGAAAAGCGGGTCCAGAACGGGTTGAAGCGATGATCCTCGAAGCGGCCCGACGGCGCCGTTTTGCGGATGTCAAGCCTGGTGCGCGAGACCGATATTTCCTCACGGGCGCGGGCCGCCCGGTAGTTGGCGCGAAAGGCGATGTAGACGGCGACCACGTCCAGGCCCAAGAAGCCGAAGACCGGCCATGCGCCATGAGCCAGGAAGATCGCGCCGGTGACCGCCCAGCCGAACACCAGGGCGCCCATCAATATCAGAAAGCCGGTCCGACCGAGGGAGCGATGCGGCGTCAGCAGGGCTTGGAAGAATGGCTTGTCGGCTTCGAACGAGGCGTTTGTGTCGCTCATACGGAAATATTATAGGAAGGGAATGGCGCCGCCCAAGTCCAAAAAATCCTTCCCCGTCAAAAAGCCGTCGGCCTCAGCCTCAGGCGGCAGTGCAAAAGCAAAGACGCCCTCCCGGAAGGGCGGGCTGCGCTCGCTTTACACGCCCGCCGAGGTGCATGAGATTTTTCGGCGTTTTTCCGTGCAGCGGCCCGAGCCGAAGGGTGAGCTCGACTATGTCAATCCCTTCACTCTTCTGATCGCGGTGGTGCTGTCGGCGCAGGCGACCGATGCCGGCGTCAACAAGGCAACGAAGCCGCTGTTTTCGGTCGCCGATACACCGCACAAGATGCTGGCGCTCGGTGAGGCCAAGGTCGGCGACTACATCCGCACCATAGGCCTGTGGCGCAACAAGGCCAAGAACGTGGTCGCGCTCTCGAAGGCACTGATCGACGACTATGCCGGCAAGGTGCCCGAAGATCGGGACGAGCTGGTCAAGCTGCCGGGCGTGGGACGCAAGACCGCCAATGTCGTGCTCAACGTCGCCTTCGGCCAGCACACGATGGCGGTGGACACGCATATCTTTCGCATCGGCAATCGTATTGGATTGGCGCCCGGCAAAACGCCGGAACAGGTTGAGCAGGGGCTGATAAAAGTCATCCCCGCCGAATACATGCGGCACGCCCATCACTGGCTGATCCTGCATGGCCGCTATGTCTGCAAGGCGCGCAAGCCCGACTGCCCGGTCTGTGTCATCGCCGATATCTGCAAGTCCAAGGAAAAGACCACCGACCTGCCGGCGCCGCTGATCGAGCTCGCGCCGCTCGACGAAACTGAGGACCGAGCGATTGGTGTCAGCTAGGCGGAGTGTAGCGGATAGCGCCAGCCGACGGCGCCTGCAGCCAAAACGCCGAATTCAAAAATCGCAACGAAATTGAACGACTTAATTTTCCTCCACAAACACCTCTTCACGCTTCTTCTTGACCGCGGGCAGGAAGACGATGACGAGCACGGCGAGTGCGATGAAGAGCAGGCTGGCGCTGATCGGTCTCGTCACGAAGGTGCTCGGGTCGCCACGCGACAGAATCATGGCGCGACGCAAGTTTTCCTCAAGCAACGGGCCGAGCACAAAGCCGAGCAGCAGTGGCGCGGGTTCGCAGCGCAGCTTGGTCAGGAGGTAGCCGAGCAATCCAAAGAAGGCGACGGCGTAGAGGTCGTAAACATTGGTGTTGACGCTGTAGACGCCGATCGAGCAGAACGCCATGATGATCGGAAACAGCACGTAATAAGGGATCGTAAGGAGCTTCACCCAAAGCCCTATCAGCGGCAGGTTGAGGACGATCAGCATCAGGTTGCCGATCCACATTGAGGCGATGATGCCCCAAAACAGCTCCGGCTGTTCGGTCGCGACATTGGGGCCGGGCACGATGCCCTGGATGATCATCGCGCCGATCATCAGCGCCATTACCGGATTGGCCGGAATGCCAAGCGTCAGCATGGGGATGAAGGAGGTCTGCGCGCCGGCATTGTTGGCCGATTCCGGCCCGGCGACCCCTTCGATGGCGCCCTTGCCGAACTCCCCCGGGTTTTTCGATACGCGCTTTTCGACCGTGTAGGAGGCAAAGGCTGCAAGGATCGCGCCGCCTCCCGGCAGGATGCCGAGCGCCGAACCAATGATCGTTCCGCGCATGATGGGCGCGGCCATGCGCCGAAAATCCTCGCGGGTCGGCATGAGGCCGGAGACTCTTCGGATTAGCACGGAGCGCTCATGCTCGTTCTCGAGGTTGCGCAGGATCTCGGCGACGCCGAAGACGCCGACCGCTACCGCGACGAAATTCAGCCCGTCGGCATATTGGGTGATGCCGAGCGTGAAGCGCGGCGTGCCGGTATAGATGTCGGTTCCGACAATGCCGAGCAGCAGGCCGAGCACAACCATGGCCAGCGCCTTGACTATCGAGCCGTGGGCGAGCGCGACGGACGAGACGAGGCCGACGACCATCAGCGAAAAGTATTCGGCCGCGCCGAATTCCAGCGCCATCGCCGTCAGCGGCGGAGCAAAGATGGCGACCAGGAAGGTCGACACCGTGCCGGCAAAGAACGAGCCTATCGCCGCGATCGCGAGTGCCGCCCCGGCGCGGCCGTTCTTGGCCATCTGGTAGCCGTCGATTGCGGTGACGGCTGACGAGGATTCGCCGGGCATATTGATGAGAATGGCGGTGGTGGAGCCGCCATATTGCGCGCCGTAATAGATGCCGGCGAGCATGATGAGAGAGGAAACTGGGTCGCCTATCTGGAACGTAATCGGCAAGAGCATGGCGATGGTTGCGGTGGCGCCGATGCCGGGCAGGACGCCGATCAGCGTGCCGAGAAGGACGCCGATCAGACAGAAACCGAGATTTGTCAGCGATGTCGCCGTCGAAAAGCCGAGCACCAAGTTGGCGAGGAGCTCCATGGTCATCTCCTCACAATGGCAGCCACGGGCCAAAGCGTCGGAACGGCAGGCCGAGTGCGTAGCTGAAGACGAGCGACGCAAACAGCGTCAGGCCGGCCGACAACACGAGCGCGGTCAGCGGTTTCATGCGGGCGCTGGCAAAGGATGCGATCAGCGCCGTCAGGAAGATCGATGGGATGAAGCCGAGGCCGCGCACCGTCAGGCCGAAGAAGATCGGAGCGGGGAGGATGAGCAGCATGCCGCGCCACGCAATGTGGCCGATCGCCTCGCTCTCGAAGCGCACAGCCTGGACGAGGATGATAACGCCGAGCAGGAGCAGCACGATCGCCAGGACCAGCGGGAAATAGCCCGGTCCCATGCGGAAGGCGGTGCCGATTTCGAGGCCGAGCGACTGCAGCGCGAAAAATGCGCCGAAGGCGATGAACAGCGCGGCGCATATGCCGTTGGTCGTGTCGATTGCGAAAGGCTTCATCACGTTCCTCTCAGGTGCGCATCGGGCGCGCCGTTGCAACGCAAAACGGGGCCGAAGCAAAAACGGGGCGCCGATCGCGCCCCGTCCAAAACCTCAGTCGGCGTACTGGCCGGCGGCTTCGATGATCGGCTTCCAGCGCCCGATCTCGCTTTCAAGCTTGGCCTTCAGTGCCGCCGGTGTCGCGTCGGCTTCGGGCGACGGCTTGGTGCCGAGTTCGGCGAAGCGGGCGGCGACGTTCTGATCCTTCAGCGCGACCTGCAGCGATTTCGACAGGCGTCCGGTGATCTCGGCCGGCGTACCCTTTGGTGCGTAGAGGCCGTGCCAGATGCTGACCTGCACCTCGGGAAGGCCGCCTTCCGTCGTCGTCGGGACGTCCGGCAGCACATCGAGGCGTTCCGGCGAGGTGACGGCATAGGCCTTGATCGTGCCGCCCTGGATCTGCTTGGTGGTGTTGGTCGTCTGGTCGCACATCATGTCGACCTGGCCGCCCAGAAGATCGGTCATGGCCGGGCCGGTGCCCTTGTAGGGCACGGTGACCAGCGGCGTACCGATGGCGCTCATGAACAGCATGCCGCACAAATGCGAGGCCGCACCGATCCCGGCATTGGCGACGGTGACAGTGTCTTTGTTGGCCTTGGCGTACTCGACCAGTCCCTTCAGATCGGTCGGCTCAAGGTCCTTGCGGCCGACGACGGTCATTGGCACCTCGGTGACGAGGCCGACATATTCGAAGGCGTTGAGCGTGTCGTATGCGAGCTTTCGGTACAGCGTCGCGCTGGTCGCCATGCCGATATGGTGGAGGAGCAGCGTATAACCGTCCGGGTCAGCCTTCGCGACGCGGCCCGCGCCCAGCGTGCCGCCGGCACCGCCGACATTCTCGACGATGACCTGCTGGCCGAGATCCTTCGACATGGCTTCGGCGATGAGGCGTGTGACCGTGTCGGTCGGGCCGCCGGCCGCAAACGGCACCACAACGGTGATGGTGCGTTCCGGATAGGACTGCGCGCCCGCGGCGAACGGATAAAGCGTGACGGCCGCTGCGGCAGCCAGAGCGGCAACAAATTTTCTCATTGTGACTTCCTCCCAGAGTATGAATCTCCAGCCACCGCACGAAATTCCTCTCGGCGACGGCTGTGATGTAATAGCAACTAGTGCAGACTGGCAGATTGCAATCGGACTCAAACGGCCAAACTGCGATTATCTACAAACCATCCACAAGATGGATGGAAAAGATCTGGGTCGGATGATGGATCGCGGGATGTCGTCATCTGACGACGGTACGTTGGCGCATGCCGGTTGCTGCCCGATCCCTGCTCTTCCTCGGTTCTATTCTAATAACCGTAGCCGCGCGCCATCGCCGCCGCAAAGATCGGGATGAGCAGGAAGATGAAGCCCTCGGCGCGGACATAGTTCTTCACCGAGGCGAGCTCCGCCGCCGGGACCGAGAATGATGGATTGCCGCTTGCCTTCCTGCTCCAGGAGATGAAGCGCACGGTCGGGATGATCGACAGCAGGCCGACGATGATGAAGGCCATCATCTTTGCCCAGAACACCCAGTTGAAGACGTAGAACTCCCAACCCTTCAGGCCGAAGAACACCCGGCAGATGCCGACGATGACGATCAGCGCGGCGATGATGCCGTAGTGGCGGTCGATGCCGACAAGGCGCTTGAGCGTCGTCGCCCCCAACTCGCCGCGCACCAGCACGAACTCGGCGCCAATGATGCCGGCCAGCGAGAACACAAGAAGATGATGGACGATCGCCAGCAGAAGGTCGGTGGTGTCCATTATCTTTCCTCGTATTCAGACGGCGCCGCGATATCGCTGAATCAGCTTCGTCCGAAGACTAACATCGCCTGTCGAGAATCCCACACGCCGAAATGTCAGCCGGTCATGACTGCGCTCATCTACTTGCGTCGCTGGAGGATGCCCCGGGCGATCCTGGCCCTTGTTCGAACGTGCAGGTTTGCTAAGCGCTGCCGCTCAAAGGAGAGGACGCGATGAGCATTGCAAGGGAAGCCGGGGTGCCGATCCTTGAGACCGCGCGGACGGTCCTGCGGCCGCATCGGCTCGACGATTTCGAGACCTATGTCGCGATGTGGGCGGACCCGGGGGTCACCCGCTTCATCGGCGGCAAGCCGCGCACCCGCGAGGAAAGCTGGATGCGCTTCCTGCGCCATGCCGGGCTGTGGTCGCTGCTTGGCTATGGGTTCTGGGCGATCGAGGACAAGGCGACTGGCCGCTTCCTCGGCGAGGCCGGGTTCCATGATCTGAAGCGCGAGATCGAGACCTCGATCGAAGGCGTGCCGGAAGCCGGCTGGGCTTTAGCTTCGGGTGCGCATGGCCAGGGGCTTGCAAGCGAAGTCGTCGGGCGCATCGTTGCCTGGGGTGACGAGGCGTTCGGGCGAGCCAGGACCGTCTGCATCATCGATCCCGAAAATGGCGCCTCGCTCAAGGTCGCAGATAAGAACGGCTATCGCGAAATCCTGCGGACCACCTATCACGACAAGCCGACGATCCTGCTGGAGCGGTGGGCCGGAGGGGCAGCAGCCTAGAGGGCAATGCCGGGTTCGGTGCTGAAGCGCTTCTGGGATCAGCGTTTGGCCTTGGACCTGTTCAGGGCCACCGCTGCTCGCACGAGAGTCTTGAACGCTTCCTGGTCGATCTCCTCGCCTTCGCGAAAATCGATGGCGCGCCTTGTGTTGCCTTCGAGGCTGGAGTTGAAGAGGCGTAAGGGATCCGGCAGCGCCGCGCCCTTGGCGAAGGTCAGCTTGACGACGGCCTTGTAGGTCTCGCCGGTGCAGATCATTCCGGCGTCCTCCCAGACCGGCACGCCGCGCCACTTCCATTCCTCGGTGACGTCCGGATCGGCATCCTTAATCAGGGCGCGCAGCCGGCCGAGCATCTCGCCCCGCCAATCGCCCAAGTCCGCGATACGGCCATCGATCAGCTCGGAAGGAGACTTGCTTTCCTGCACGCCGACTTTCTCCATATGTGTCCTCCTTCAACACCCGCTAGACGGACCGCCATGATGCCTCGTCGGGCGGACCGTGACTGACCGATAATGCGCTTACATTCGTTCGCCAGGCAATTGACTCGCCTGTTTCACCCAGGAGACGAATTGCGCTTCGTCGAGCTGGTCGTCCTCATGGATGTGAAAATAGCGCGTGTCCTTGCTCTTGGATTCGCCGGGCGGCACCGGCTTCAGCGACATGCCGCGAAAGAAGGCCACTTTGACGTATCTGGTGAAACAATGAATGCCGAGAAACCAGCCTTCGCCGTCCATGCCGTAAAACGGCGAGTTCCATTTGACGGCCTTCTGCACGTCGGGGACGGCCTGCATGATGAGTTGGTCGAGCCGGCGGCCTAGCTCGCTCTTCCAACCCGGCATCGCCGCGATATAGGCCTGCACGGGAGCGTCACCATACCCCTTGGCGATCTGCGGGTTGCCGCCCGAAAGCAGGACGGGTTTTTCCTCCGACGGCCTGGCTGCAACCTTTGCCGATTTCGCCATCAGGCCGGTCCGGCGCGCTCGCGCGCCGGCTCACCGCGCCACCTTGCGGCATGGGGCAGCACGAACATGTAGAGGCCGCTGAACAACAGCAGGAAAAGCGGCAGCAGCGGCGAATAGACCACCCAGGTGGGCGGCTCGCCCAATGCCATGGCGATGAAGTTGGCGATGACGGTCACGGTAAAGATGATCGACAGCCAGCGATGCAACTGCCTGATCCACTTGCTCCAGTCCAATGCTTCCTCCTCTGAAAGAACCAATGAACGCTGGGCTTACCAGCGCGCCAGCTGCGTCATCTGGATGAGATTGCCGCCCTCACTCGATCCGCGAAAGCACCTGCTCCAGGGCCGCAAAGAACCTCGGCCAGCCAACGGTGGCGCCCCGGAAATACGGCTCCTGGTCAGTTCGGAAGCCCGTCTGCTCCATGCGCAGGCGAGTGCCGGCGCTGGTCGGGGTGAGCGTCCATGTGACGACGCTCTCTAGATCCTTGGTGTCCCAGGTGTAGGAAAGCGTTTTGTTTGGCTCGACTGTCTGGACCTGGCACTCGACACCGCCCCAGTCCGCGCTCAGTTCGAAACGGTGGTCTACGACCGGCTTGAAGTTGTTCTTCATCAGCCACTCCTCGATGAGATGCGGTTGGGTCAGTGCCCGCCAGATCTTTTCCGGCGGATGGGGAATCTCGCGCTCGACGACAACGGAGCGCGTTCCGGCCGGCATATCGTTCATTGATCCATCCTCTGCAGCAGATCCTCGAGATCGTCGAACCGGCTCTCCCAGAACCCGGCCATATAGCGAGTCCAATCCATTAGCGGCGCCAGCGCGCCAAGCTGTGCGCTGTAATGGGTCTGGCGACC
>NZ_RZSF01000188.1:0-12873 GCF_004023325.1 Mesorhizobium sp. M1A.F.Ca.ET.072.01.1.1
CATCGGCCCCCAGCCGCGCTCGCGGCCGATGCGGTTCATCACCTCGGCTTGCGGTGCGTAGAAATCGTCGGCCGCGAGCGCGGCTGGGGGCCGACCTCGCGGGCGCATTTCGATCAGGCGCGCGGGCCGAACGGCGCGCTGTTCGTCGGCGATCCCGAACAGGTGGCGGAAAAGATCGTCGCCCAGCACAAGATCTTCGGCAACGACCGCTTCCTGTTGCAGATGGCGATCGGCACCATGCCGCATGCCAAGATCATGAAGGCGATCGAGCTCTACGGCACCAAGGTGGCGCCGGTCGTGCGCAAGGAGACGGCGAAGGCCGCGCCGGCGCCCGTCGCCTGAGGACGCCTGCCCAGCAAGATGCGCCCTCACCGCCGGCTAAGGAACCTTGGCGGCGGCGCGTACGTTTTCCTCGGCGATCGCGAGGGAACGGATGAAGGTCGAAACGAGCGCTTCGGGTTCGAACGTTGCCGAAAGCCCGGACGAGCGCGCCAGCGCCCGCGCCGAATTGCGCCTGATTCGATTGCTGCTGATCGGCATCTTCGTGCTGATAACGATCGCCGCGCTTTATTTCGCCCGCGCCTTCTTCATGCCGGTGATCCTCGCCTTCCTGCTGGCGCTGACGCTGACCCCGATCGTGCGCTTCCTGCGCAAGCGCGGCATCCCCGAGGTGGCCTCCGCGACACTGCTGGTGTTGCTGTCCCTCTTCGTCTTCGCCAGCGCCGGTTACCTGCTCAGCGGCCCGGTCATCGACCTCATCAACAACAGCTACTCGATCGGCGAGCAACTCACCGAGCGGCTGGCGCCTTTCAAGCGTCCGCTCGAGAGGGTCATGGATCTCTCGCGTCAACTGCAGGCCCTGACCGAGACATCGCAGGAACCGGGTGTGCAGAAGGTCGCGCTGGCGCCGTCCGGCATCCTGTCGACGGCGGCCAGCAACATTCTGGGAGCCGGCACGAGCATCACCCTCGTCTTCGTGCTGTCGCTGTTCCTGCTCGCCTCCGGCACCTTGTTCTACGAGAAGATCGTCCAGTCCTTCGCCCACCTCAGCGACAAGAAGCGCGCGCTGCGCATCGTCTATGACGTCGAGCACGAGATTTCCCATTACCTGCTTACCGTGGCGGCCATCAATGCCGGCCTCGGCACGGTGATCGGACTTGGCCTTTGGGGACTTGGGATGCCGAACCCGCAGGTCTGGGGCGCGGCCGCGGCGCTGCTCAACTTCCTGCCCTATGTCGGCGGGCTGATCACCTTGCTGCTGGTCACGATCATCGCGCTGATCAGCTTCGATACGATCCCCTACGCGTTGCTGGCACCCGCCTTCGTTTTGTTGTGCGACATCGTCGAGGGCCAGTTCGTGACCCCGACGGTGGTCGGCCGGCGGCTCGAGATAAACGCGGTGGCGATCTTCATCGCCATCGCCTTCTGGTCCTGGCTGTGGGGTTTCGTCGGCGCGCTGATGGCGGTGCCGCTGCTGGTGGTCATCAAGGTGTTCTGCGACCATTTCGATGGCCTCAGCCATGTCGGCAATTTCCTCGCCGCGCAGCAGACCATGGCGATCGACGACGAGGCCGGCGATAACAACCACAAATCCGGCGCGTGAGGCCTGGCCCAATCTGCATGTCCGGCCGGCTGTTTGCGGCGCCCATGGCGAGTGCCTATATCGGTCCGGTCTAGCCGGACCCGCCTGCATGAATGACTTCGATCTCGCGCTGCGCAACAACCGCCTGTCTATCCATCATCTCGGCGCCCGCAGCGAGCAGCGGGAAATCGCCTCGGCGACCGAACTCGCCGACGTGCTGGAAGGCCAGTTCGCCATCGTCATTCCCGACCGCGCCGAATTCGAGGCCCGGTTGCGGCAGAAGCAAATCGTGGAGACCTGACCAATGACGGCCCTTTCGGTTCTCGACCTGTCGCCGATCACGCAAGGCAACAATGCCTCGCGGTCGCTGGCCAATTCGCTCGACCTTGCCCGCCATGCCGAGCGGCTTGGCTACCAGCGCTACTGGCTCGCCGAGCACCACAACATGCCGGGCATTGCCAGTGCCGCGACGTCGGTTGTGATCGCCCATGTCGCCGGCGGCACCAAGACTATCCGCGTCGGCGCCGGCGGCATCATGCTGCCCAACCATGCGCCGCTGGTAATTGCCGAGCAGTTCGGCACGCTGGCAGCACTTTTCCCCGGCCGCATCGATCTCGGCCTCGGTCGCGCGCCAGGCACCGATATGATGACGGCACTGGCGCTTCGCCGCAACCTGGAGGCCAGCGACAACTTCCCCCAGGACGTGGTCGAGCTGATGGGCTATTTCCAGCCGGCCGAGGAAGGCCAGCGCATCCGCGCGGTGCCGGGCGAAGGCCAGGACGTGCCGGTCTGGATCCTTGGCTCCAGCCTCTATGGCGCGCAGCTCGCGGCGCTGCTTGGGCTGCCCTATGCTTTCGCCTCGCATTTCGCGCCGGCCGAACTCGACCACGCGCTGGAGGTCTATCGCACTCGCTTCCAGCCGTCGGCGCAGCTCGACAAGCCTTATGTGATGCTCGGCCTCAATGTCTTTGCGGCGCCCACGGATGCCGAGGCGAAGCTTTTGTTCACCTCGCTGCAGCAGGCCTTCGTCAACCTGCGCAGCGGCCGGCCCGGCCAGCTGCCGCCGCCGGTCGAAAACTACGACCGCGACCTTGATCCCGTGGCCAAATCCATGCTGGCCCAGGCGCTGTCCTGTGCCGTCGTCGGGTCGCCGGAGACGGTCCGCCAGGGCATCGACGCCTTCGTACGCCGCACCGGCGCCGACGAATTGATGGTGACGGCGCAGATGTTCGACCACACCGCGCGGGTGCGCTCCTTCGAGATCCTGGCAGACGTGCACAGATCGATGTCGCAAGCGGCCTGACCGCTGGGCCGCCTATCAGCCGGGGCGAAAGAGCGATCGCCGGCGGAAAACACATCTTTCTGAAGCTCCGCGCAACTCCGTTCGCAGGCATTCACGCCCGGATCATGGCGACTGCGACGTTTTTGCCCGCGCCGGATTTACCTCGGTCCGGGCGTATCGGGCGGCAAATCGGCCGCAAAATTGGCGATTTAGCACCGTTCCCGGCAGGCGATCGGCTTGGTGGATGCGTTGCGCAGGATGCTTGCGCCTCGTGCCGCCTGTTCTTATATACGCGCCAACCGCCCGGCCTTGAAAACCCGGGGACCGTGGCGGAATTTCTTGTGAACAGGGGCTTTCGTCGGAACGCCTTATCAGGGTCCTGAGAGCCTGCTTAGAGGAGAGACTAGAACAATGGCAAAAGTAATCGGTATCGACCTCGGAACCACCAACTCCTGCATCGCCATCATGGACGGCAAGGAGCCAAAGGTTATCGAGAATGCGGAAGGCGCGCGCACGACCCCTTCCATCGTCGCCGTCAACAGCGATGGCGAACGCCTCGTCGGCCAGCCGGCCAAGCGCCAGGCGGTCACCAATCCTGAAAACACCATCTTCGCGGTCAAGCGCCTGATCGGCCGCCGCTATGACGATCCGGTGACGGAGAAGGACAAGAAGCTTGTCCCCTACAAGATCGTCAAGGGCGACAATGGCGATGCCTGGGTCGAGGCTGGCGGCAAGAAGCTTTCGCCCAGCCAGATCTCGGCCATGATCCTGCAGAAGATGAAGGAAACGGCGGAAGCCTATCTCGGCGAGAAGGTCGAGAAGGCGGTCATCACCGTTCCGGCCTATTTCAACGATGCCCAGCGCCAGGCGACCAAGGACGCCGGCAAGATCGCCGGCCTCGAAGTGCTGCGCATCATCAACGAGCCGACGGCTGCCGCACTTGCCTATGGTCTGGAGAAGAAGGACGGCAAGACCATCGCCGTCTATGACCTTGGCGGCGGCACGTTCGACATTTCGGTGCTCGAGATTGGCGACGGCGTCTTCGAGGTGAAGTCGACCAATGGCGACACCTTCCTCGGCGGCGAGGACTTCGACATGCGCCTGGTCGAGTACCTGGCGGCCGAGTTCAAGAAGGAGCAAGGCATCGACCTCAAGGCCGACAAGCTCGCCCTGCAGCGCCTGAAGGAAGCGGCCGAGAAGGCCAAGATCGAGCTGTCGTCGACGACGCAGACCGAGATCAACCTGCCCTTCATCACTGCCGACGCCAGCGGGCCGAAGCACCTGACGATGAAGCTCACCCGGGCGAAGTTCGAGAGCCTGGTCGAGGACCTCGTGCAGCGCACCATCGACCCCTGCAAGGCGGCGCTCAAGGATGCCGGCCTGAAGGCGGGCGAGATCGACGAAGTGGTGCTGGTCGGCGGCATGACCCGCATGCCCAAGATCCAGGAGATCGTGAAGCAGTTCTTCGGCAAGGAGCCGCACAAGGGCGTCAACCCGGATGAGGTGGTCGCGCTCGGCGCCGCCATCCAGGCCGGCGTGCTGCAGGGCGACGTGAAGGACGTGCTGTTGCTCGACGTGACGCCGCTGTCGCTCGGCATCGAGACGTTGGGCGGCGTTTTCACCAGGCTGATCGAACGCAACACCACGATCCCGACTAAGAAGAGCCAGGTGTTCTCGACGGCCGAGGATTCGCAGTCGGCGGTGACCATCCGCGTCTTCCAGGGCGAGCGCGAGATGGCGGCCGACAACAAGCTGCTCGGCCAGTTCGATCTGGTCGGCATTCCGCCGGCTCCGCGCGGCGTGCCGCAGATCGAGGTCACCTTCGACATCGACGCCAACGGTATCGTCAACGTCTCTGCCAAGGACAAGGGCACCGGCAAGGAGCATCAGATCCGCATCCAGGCTTCGGGCGGTCTGTCCGACGCCGACATCGAGAAGATGGTGAAGGACGCCGAGGCCAATGCCGAGGCCGACAAGAAGCGCCGCGCCCTCGTCGAGGCGCGCAACCAGGCCGAATCCCTGGTGCATTCGTCCGAGAAGTCGCTGAAGGACTATGGCGACAAGGTCTCGGAGGCCGACCGCACCGCGATCGCCGACGCGATTGCGGCGCTGAAGTCCGCAGCCGAAGGCGATGACGTGGCCGATATCGAGGCCAAGTCGCAGTCGCTCGCCGAAGCTTCGATGAAGCTTGGCCAGGCCATGTACGAGGCCTCGCAGAAGGAAGCGGCCGAAGCCGACGCCAAGGCGGACGCCGCCAAGGATTCGGACGTGGTCGACGCCGACTTCGAGGAAATCGACGATGACGACGACAAGAAGAAGTCGGCCTGAGCCGGCTGACGGCCAAATAATGCGAAAAGCCCGGCGCAAGGCCGGGCTTTTTTGCAACCTTCACCGAAAAAGTGCGGACCTGGCCCAAAAATTGACGGAAAAACACCGGTGAGCCCGGCTCGGCTCTGGCATCCGGGCAACATCGCTCCTAAATCGAACAACGTGCCGGCGACGACGCGACAATGCTTGAAGACATTGAGCATCCGGACAGCGGGAAAAAATGAAAGCTGATTTCTACGAAACGCTGGGCGTGCAAAAAGGCGCCGACGACAAGGAGCTGAAGAGCGCTTTCCGCAAACTCGCCATGCAGTTCCATCCCGACCGCAACCCCGGCGACCATGCCTGCGAGCACAAGTTCAAGGAAATCAACGAAGCCTACGAGACGCTGAAGGACCCGCAGAAGCGCGCGGCCTACGACCGTTTCGGCCACGCCGCCTTCGAGCAGGGCGGCATGAACGGCGCCGCGCACGGCTTCGGTGCCGGCGGCTTCGCCGACATCTTCGAAGACATTTTCGGCGACATGATGGGTGGCCGCCAGCGCCGCTCGTCGGGCGGCCGCGAGCGCGGGGCCGACCTGCGCTACAACATGGAAATCTCGCTGGAAGAGGCGTTTTTGGGCAAGACGGCGCAGATCCGCGTGCCGGCATCGATTTCCTGTTCGGAATGCTCCGGCAGCGGCGCCAAGCCCGGCACGCAGCCGGTCACCTGCGCGATGTGCCACGGCCATGGCAAGGTGCGGGCAACGCAAGGCTTCTTCTCGATCGAGCGCACCTGCCCGCAATGCCAGGGGCGCGGCCAGACGATCAAAGACCCCTGCCCGAAATGCGCCGGCCAGGGCCGCGTCACCGAGGAGCGTTCGCTGTCGGTCAACATCCCGGCCGGCATCGAGGACGGAACCCGCATCCGGCTTGCCAATGAGGGCGAGGCCGGCCTGCGCGGCGGCCCATCGGGCGACCTCTACATCTTCCTTGCCGTCAAGCCGCACGAATTCTTCCAGCGCGACGGCGCCGACCTCTACTGCAAGGTGCCGATCTCGATGACGACCGCCGCCCTCGGCGGCTCGTTCGAGGTCACCACGCTTGACGGCACTCAGACCAAGGTGAAAGTGCCGGAAGGCACCCAGAACGGCCGCCAGTTCCGGCTGAAGGGCAAGGGCATGCCGGTGCTGCGGCAGCCCAATGTCGGCGATCTCTACATCCAGACCGCGGTCGAGACGCCGCAGAACCTGTCGCGGCGCCAGCGCGAGCTCCTGGAAGAGTTCGAGCAGCTCTCCTCGAAGGACAATTCGCCCCAGTCGAGCGGCTTCTTCGCCCGCATGAAGGACTTTTTCGAATCCTTCGGCGAGCCCTGAGTGGGGTGCGGCAGGGGTTGACGCGCTGCCTCAACGTCATCAACATCTTATGCCAGATCTTGCCTTGCCTTGTTCCACCTAGCTGCTAAGTAGCGAGTCGGGGAGCGTTGAGGAGAGCTCGCATGGCACGTGGTCCCGGGTTGCGCAAAGCGCTGACGGAAAAATTCGACGACGAGCTGAAGTTCTTCAAAGGCTGGATCGACAAGCCGAAAGCTGTCGGCTCGATCGTTCCCACCAGTTCCGTCACCGCCCGCAAGATGGCCTCGATCGTCAACCCGAAATCGGGCCTGCCGGTGCTGGAGGTCGGCCCCGGCACCGGCGTCATCACCCGTGCCATCCTCGCCCAGGGCGTGAAGCCGGAGAACCTCTATGCGATCGAATACTCGACCGACTTCGTGCGCCATCTGCGCCGGCTCTACCCGCGCGTCAACGTCATCGAGGGCGACGCCTTCAACCTCGACGCAACACTCGGCGACAAGCGCGACATGGTGTTCGATTCGGTCGTCTCCGGCGTGCCGCTGCTCAATTTCCCTGTCGCCCAGCGCATCGCCTACATCGAAAGCCTGCTCGACCGCATTCCCGTCGGCCGGCCGATCGTGCAGCTGACCTACGGCCCGCTGTCGCCGATCCCGCCCGGCCGCGGCGACTACACGGTCAAGCATTTCGATTTCATCATCCGCAACATTCCGCCTACGCAGCTGTGGATCTACCGACGCGAGGCATGTTGACCGAAAGCGCTTGGCCATCGAAAGCGCTTGGGGATTGATCGCTCTTCGGCCTATACGTCGTTCGACAGGTGGCCGATGGCAGTAATCCCAAGAATCCTCGTTTTCGCAGGCTCGATCCGCACCGGCGCTTTCAGCGGCCGGACGGCCGATGTCGCGCAAAAGGAACTCGCCATGCAGGGTGCGGAGGTGACCCGCATTTCGCTCGGCGACTATCCGCTGCCGATCATGGACGAGGATCTTGAGAAGGACAAAGGCATTCCCGAGAATGCCGTGAAGCTCGGCCATCAGATTTCCGCCCATGACGGGCTGCTGATCGCGACGCCTGAATATAACGGCTCGATCCCGCCGCTCTTGAAGAATTCCATCGACTGGGTGAGCCGGCTCCGGCGCGACGGCAGCCGCTCGTTCAGGCCGCTTTACGGCAAGCCCGTCGCGCTCTGCTCCTCCTCCGAGGGCAAGTTTGCCGGCATACGCTGCATCAACCACCTGCGCGCGGTGCTGGTGCGCTGCCAGATGGAAGTGATCACGCCGGAATGCTCGGTTTCCGGCGCCGATGAAGCCTTCGCCGAGGACGGACAATTCCGCGACGCCAGACTGCATCAATCGATGGAGCGCCTATGCCGTACACTGATCGAAACCTCGCGCATGCTGTCCGTGAGGATCGAGGTCTGATGCATCCGGTCGAGACCATGCGCGACAGGCTGATCGTCGGCCTCGACGTGCCGACGCTGAAAGAAGCCGAACAGACGGTGCGCGAGCTCGAAGGCAGCGTCTCTTTCTACAAGATCGGCTATCAGCTCGCCTTTGCCGGCGGGCTCGATTTCGCGCGCGAGCTCGCCAGCGGCGGCACCAAGGTCTTCCTCGACATGAAGCTGCTCGATATCGACAACACGGTGGCCAAGGGGGTCGAGAATATCGTCAGGATGGGGATCTCGATGCTGACGCTGCATGCCTATCCCAAGGCTATGCAGGCGGCGGTGGAAGCAGCCAAAGGCAGCGATCTCTGCCTGCTCGCGGTGACCGTGCTGACCTCGATGGACGAGCAGGACATGATCGATGCCGGTTATGAATACGATCCGCACACGCTGGTGCTGCGGCGCGCCGAACAGGCGCTGCATGCCGGCATGGGCGGCATCGTCTGCTCGGCCGAGGAAGCCGAAACCGTGCGCCGGATCGTCGGTCCCGACATGGCCGTGGTCACGCCGGGTATACGGCCGAGCGGCAGCGCCCATGGCGACCAGAAGCGTGTGGTGACGCCGGCGCAGGCGATCCGCAACGGCTCCAGCCACCTTGTCGTCGGCCGGCCGATCGTCAAGGCGCCGGATCGGCGGGCGGCGGCCGAGGCTATCTTGGCCGAAATGTGCTCGGCATAAGGCCGATCCCGTTTGCGAACCGAAACAGGAGAAAATGATGCCAAAGGGATATTGGGTTGCCCGCGTCGATGTGCGCGACCCGGAAGGCTACAAGGACTATGTCGCCGCCGCCAAACCGGCTTTCGAGCGCTTCGGCGCGAAATTCCTGGCGCGTGGCGGCGAGCATGAGAAAGCCGAGGGGCCCGGCCGCGCGCGCAACGTGATCATCGAGTTCCAATCGCTTGCCGCCGCGCATGACTGCTACCACTCGCCGGAATATCAGCGCGCCGTCGCCATTCGCCAGAAAGTGGCCGATGGCGAGATCGTGCTGGTCGAGGGCGTTTAGTTCGTCTGAATCGTCCTGCCTTGACATGATCATGGAAGGCGGTGGCGCAGAATAAAGATTTGCAGCGATCCTTCGCCGGCGTCTCAAAGCCGCTCCGCTGCCGCAGACCGGTCCAATCCCTAAGCTTATGCCCTCAGCCGGCTGGTCGCCGTCTCCGCCATCGCATCCGCCAGGCTCATGCCCCATTGCCTGCGGCAATAGTCGCGGAAATCGAAGCAGGGCAGGCCGGGACAGACTTCGAACTCGATGAGATGGATGGTGTCGTCGGCCTCGACCCTGAAATCGACCGAGAAGACGTCCTTCAGGCCAAGCCCGGCGATCAGCTCCTGCGCGATGGCGCGGATCGCGCGATCGGCCGCCGGCTGGCTGGCGGCGACCTGCTCGAGTTCCGGCTCGGCATAGGTGCCTGCGTCCCTGGCGGCTTGGCCGCTATCGCCGTAGAGCGCCATAGAGTCGGCCATGGTCTGGAAGTCGCCGCCGGACTCGACGAAGGCGATGCCGAGCGCCTCGACGCCGGTATCCGGCTTCAGACCGAGGAAGCTTGCCCGCACATTGCGGCCGGCGACATAAGGCTGGACGACGACATCGTCGCGATAATGCGCAAAGACCCGCCGGCTGAGCTCCAGCGCATGACCAAGATCGCGACAGCGCGAATCCGGCCAAATGCCGATCTTGGCGCCGAGCCGGTTTGGTTTGACGAACCAGCCGGCGGACGAGGCCGGCGGCTCGACCAGCCATTTCCCATTTCGGGCCAGCCCGGCCGGCGGCACCGGCGGGCCAAGCGCGCCGAGCACGGCGCCGGAGCGGAACTTGTCCTGGCAGAGCGCGAACAGCGAATCGTCGGCGCCGATCGTCCTCAGTCCATTCAGCCTTGCCAGCGCAGGCGAAGCGCCGCCACGGAAATAGGCGATGCCGTCGGTCAACGTCCAGACCAGGGTTTTGACGGGATCGGCGTTCGCCAAGACGGTCGCGGCGTCGTCCAGCTCGACGGCCATCAAGGTGAGGCCGCGCGTTTCGCAAGCGGCGGCGAGCTGGCCGAATTCGGGCGCGAGGTCGGTCGACTGCGCCAGATAGGACGATATCTCGGTTGCGCGTTCCGTCGGGTAGCCGTCGGCGACCAGCCGGTCGAAGCAAGCCTTCTCCGGCTCGTGGACAAGGATCAGCGTCGGGCCGTTGCTCGGCATGGAAGCTCCCAGAAAAGTCTGGTGCTACCATCGCATGGCGGTTGCAATCGGCTTTCAGGAAACCGACCTGAGCGAGCGATAATGCGCAAGCCGCTCAGGCGATCAGCACGCGCGGCTCGAAGCGGCCCCGGACCGGAATGTCGAGCAGGAAGGTCATGCCGGCCTGAGGATCGAGCTTGCGCTGCTTGTCGTCCTTGCCTTTCCAGGCCGATGTCACCGCAAGGCGGTCGGCGTTCGGCCCGACAAAGGCGGGGCAGGAAGGCTGGGTTACCGGCATCGGGATTTCGCGCAGCAGCATGCCGTCCGGCGAATACGCCTTCACCGCCTTGCCGCCCCAGACGGCGTTCCACAGCACCCCGTCGCGGTCGACGACCGAGCCGTCGACATAGCCTTTTTGCGAACGATGATCGACGAAGATGTTCGGGTCGCCCGTCGGCAGGCCGGTCGCCGGATCGCAAGCGACGCGCATCAGAAGCCCGGTCGCGGTGTCGGTGTAATAGGCGATCGTCCCGTCGTCGGAAAAGCAGATCGAGTTGGACACGGTAATGTCGGAGAATAGTCGGCGAAGCTCGCCCTTGAAGAACCAGTAGATCGCGCCGGCGCCCTTGCCCTCGTCCTTGCCCATCGTGCCGGTCCACAATGCGCCGCAGGGATGGACGCGGGAATCGTTGGAGCGGGTCAGCGGATTGTCAGCTTCGATCGGCGTGTGCAGCGTCAACTTGCCGGTCGCCACATCGCGGACCTGCAGGCCGATCTCGGTGGCGATCAGCTGGCGGGCATCGTCGATGACGGCGATGGCGCTGGCCATCACGCCGAGATCATGGATTTTCAGCGCGCCGGCGAGCGGCTTTTCCAGAAGCTTGCCATTGACGATGTCGAACCAGAACAGTGTCTCGGTGCCGGGATCGTAGCTCGGTCCCTCCCCCAACTGGCAAATGTGATCGCTGAAGACCGAAACGCTGTCCATCAAATCCCTCCGAAGGCTTCGTCCCAAGGGGGCTCAGGCTTATGCGCGAGCGGATCACCTTGCACCGCCGTGACGTCCACAAGCTGATCGAGGCCGCTGTCGAGGAAGATGTTCCGGGCGACTGGGGAGGCCTTTGGAAGCGTTTCCGCGGCGTTGTGGAGGCAATCCCGCGCCGCGCTGGCATTGCCGAGCTCGAACAGATCGTAGCCGATCTGGCCGCATTACACGACGAAGTGGACAAGCTGCTGGAAATTCATATGAAATCCATGAATCCGGGCGGCAATGACTCTCAAAACGAGCGGCAGCGATCTGATTCAAATACTGACTCTATTTTTGAATTTGAACCTGCTTTAGAGAAAAGCGGGGCGACGGCCGAGCCCAGGACGAGGACCGCCGAGCCCCCAAAAACCTATCCGCTTGGGCTTGTGCTGAAGGCCTGCCCCGAAATTGTGGACTACGCCGTCGCCGGTATCGGTAATTGGCGCGATTTCATGATTACCGCCGCCCAGGTGCGGGGCTACCTTGGCGTGTCGCCCTCGGCCTATGAGGAGGCCTGCCATGCGATGGGCCAGGAGGTCGCCGCGATCGTAATTGCCTGCATTCTGCAACGGGCCCAGCACATCAATTCCGCCGGCGGATACCTGCGTGTGCTGACTGACAAGGCCAGGGCAGGGGCGTTTTCGGTCGGACCGATGCTGATGGCGGCGCTGAAGGCGAACGGCGCCACGGCGAGGATGGCGGGGTGAGCACGGGGACGGTCTCAAGGGTGTCGGTATGAAGCTGAAGGACCGGCATCGCGGCGCGGACGGCACTGGCGGAACTCCGCTTGTGCGGACCTTTTCCAAAGGCGGTCCAGCTCAGTTCGATCCCGCGCCTCGACGCGCTTATTACCGATCAGCCGGGTGGGGATCCGGGGTTCGATTTTCCGCGGTCAGTTGCCTTGGGATCATTGTGGACTTTGTGCCGGGCACTGCCTTCGGTCTCGACATCTCCGTGCAGCGTAAGGGCGGGAGCTTGTTGCACCGTGCGTTCCGCGCGAAACGGCATGCGCGCGCCGCGAGCGACCTGCACCATCATCCGGATCTATATGATCACCCGCGCCGCCCGGCCGAGCGTCCGCTCCGCGTCATTGTAATAGTTCGAAGCCTGCTGGACCGAGTGGTGCTGCGACTGCTGCATGGCTTCCGGCAGCGGAATGCCGCGGCGGGCGGTTTCGGTGAGGTAGCCCGAGCGCAGGCCATGCGCGGAAAACGCTTGCGGGTCGAGGCCTGCCTCAGCGATGCGGCGCTTCAGGATCAGGTTCACCGCCTGCGGCGTCAGGGCGCGTTTTTCGAGATTGCCCCAACGGTCGATGCCGCGGAACACGGCGCCTTCGCTGATGTTCGCATGCTCCAGCCACTCCCGCAGGACCCGCACCGGACGGCCGATCAGCAACACGAAGGCGTCGCTGTCGGCTTGTGTCGTCTTGGTCCGGCCGAGCCGGATCGACAGGCACGGCAGTTTTTCGCCGTGGGGAGCCTTGGGATCGGTGGGTACCGGCTCTTCTTCGACGATCTGCTCGACGCGCAGCGCCGAAATTTCGCTGCGACGCCGGCCGCCGGAGGCGAAGGCGGTGATGAGGATCGCGCGATCCCTGACGTCGACGAGACGGTCGCCGCCGCAGGCTTTTACGAGCGCGGTCAAAATGTCGGCGGTCACGGCTTTCTTGCTCTTGCGGCCGCGCGGGCGGGCGCAAGAGCAAGAAAGCCGTGAC